>CAZKWG010000033.1:0-22414 GCA_964556105.1 uncultured Enterobacterales bacterium
GCCCGACAACCTCGCCCTGGAAGGGCAGCTCCGCTCCAAGGTGACCCTGAGCGGCACGTCCGAGCGCCCCCTGCTCGGCGGCGACCTCGCGCTCCTGGGCGCCCGCCTCCTCGAGCGCGGCCGCTCGGGCGCGCTCTACGCCTACGACCCGGGCGAGATCCAGGCCTCCTGGGGCCTGGACGGCCGCGTGCTCAGCATCGCCCCGCTGCGCGACGAGCTCGGCGGCGGCGTGCTGGAGGTCAGCGCCACCCTGGACCTGCAGACCCTCGGCTTCTCCGCGAGCGTCACGGCCGAGAGCCTCAGCTTCGCCGAGGTGCTCGTCGCGGCGAACGGGGCGAAGCGGCCCTGGATAGACTTCCGGGCCGACCTCGAGACGCAGCTCGCCGGCACCCTGGACCCGCTCCTGCTCGCCGGCAGCTTCGACGTCGCCCTCATCGACCTGCTCGTCCGCGGCGGCCCGGTGGACGATCCCAGGAAGGAGCTGATCCTGGACGTGCCCGCCGTCTACCTGGACGGCGAGATCCGCGTGGACGACCGCCGGGTGCGCCTCGACGCCTACGGGGTCCACAGCGGGCGCTCGCACGGCCGCGCCACGGCCTCCATCGGGCTGGGCCGGCTGGGGCCCCTCGACCTGGACGTGAGCATGGACCCGATCGACCTCTCCCTGCTGCACCCGCTCTCCGATGTGGGGCTTCAGGGCGTCGGGCGGCTGGATGGGAAGTTGTACGGTCCTTATGACGACCTGCGGGCCGAGGGGCGCCTCCGCGTCGAGGGCTTCGAGGTCCTGGGCATCCCCTTCGCCGACGTGCTGGACGCCGAGCTGGAGAGCGACCTCATCCTGCTCTCCTTCCCGCGCTTCCAGGCCATCAAGGGGCGCTCGCGCTACTCGGGCAGCGTGCTGTTGGACTTCCACTCCCCGATGCTCATGGAGACCGACATCCTGCTGGCGGACATGACCCTGGCCGATCTGACGGGCATGTTCCTGGACATCCCGGGGCTGGACGGCAAGGTCGAGGGGACCCTCTCGCTCTCGGGCGAGCCCTACTGGCTGGACGGCGAGGCGGACCTGCAGCTGGCGGACGTCGATCTCTGGGGCGAGCGCTTCGAGACCGGCTCCGCCCGGGGCTGGATGGACCACGGTCAGTTTACACTAGCTAATCTAGTCTTGGAGCGGGAGGGCGGCGCCGAGAGCGTGCTGGCCCGCGGCACCGTCGGCGACGGCTGGGTGAACCACTTCGACATCGTCTCCAGCGGCCTGCTGCTGGAGCGGATGATGCTGGTGCCCGATGATGTCGGCCTGCGCGGGAAGATCGGCCTGGACATCCAGGTGGACGGCACGCTCTTCGAGCCGGAGCCGCGCGGGAAGATCGCCCTGCGCGACACCTGGCTGCTCGGTCAGCCGGTCGAGGACTCCGCGCTGCGCTTCCACACCGACGAGGGCGTGCTCTCGTTCACCGGGAACCTGGCCGGCCCCGGACTGGCGGTCGCGGGCACGCTGGGCCTCTGGGACCAGCAGCCCTATGTCATCCGGGGTCTGGCCGACGCCTTCCCGATACACGCCATCTACCCGGTGGGGGCGGACGGCTCGCCCATCGACGCGCGGGTGAGCGGGAGGGTGGACCTCTCCGGCTTTCTGGGCGAGGACCCTACACCCGTGGACATCGCCGCCGTGCTGGACCGGGTCGAGCTGGCCTGGGCGGACCAGCGGCTGAGCGCGCCCGCCCCCTGGCGCTACACGCAGCACGGGCTGCGCTTTCAGCTCGACGAGATCGCGCTGGTCGGGGGCAGCACGGATCTGCGGGTCGGCGGCTGGCGCGCCGAGGACGGGCGGGTCGCCTTCGCGGGCGGCGGTACCCTGGACCTGGACCTGCTGCGCGCCGTCGTGCCCGATCTGACCCGCGCCGAGGGGGTCGCGGAGATCTCGCTCTCGGCCTTCGGCGGGCCGGGAGATCCACCCCGACCGGTGGTGGACGTGCGCTTCTCCGACGCGCTGCTGCGCGGCGACTGGTTCCCCCACCCCTTCGAGAACGTCAGCGCCACCCTCTCCGGCACGGCCGACGGCTACGAGATCGGCGAGGCGAGCGGGCGCCTGGGCGGAGGGGAGTTTACCCTCTCCGGTCGCATCGACGCGGACGGCTGGAGCCCCACGCGCTTCGATCTCGGCGCGGATGTACAGAACGCGCGCATCCAATACCTGGACTATCTGCCGCCCGTGCAGGGGGACGCGCAGCTCAGCTTCGACGGGCCCTCGGACGCGCTGCTCATGAGCGGGATCATCGACGTTCGCTCCATGATCTTCTCCGAGCGCATCGACTGGGAAGAGTGGGTGCTCGAGCTGGCGGACTCGCGCCTGACCAGCACCGCCAGCGAGGCGACGGCCAACTACTTCGCCCTGGACCTGACCCTGCGCGCCGACCAGACGCTGCGCGTGCGCAACAACGTGGGCGATCTGACGGGCTCCGCCGAGCTGCACGTGATCGGCGACACCAGTCGCACCGGGCTCGTCGGCACGGTGCGGATGGATCCGGGCGGCCGGGTGTATTTCAAGGAGCGCGAGTTCGAGCTCTCGCGCGGCGAGATCCGCTTCAACGAGCCCTACACCTACGACCCCGACCTGGACATCGCCCTCTTGACCTCCGTGCGCAGCCGCGAGCAGGAGTACGACATCGATCTTCGCGTCAGCGGGCCCTACTCCGCCTGGAACACCACGGCCAACGCCAGCCCGAGCCTGCCGCAGGCGGACATCAACGCCCTGTTGTTGTTCGGCATGACCCAGGAGGAGCTGGAGCGCTATGGCGGGCTCTCCGCCGCGCTGGCCCTGGAGGGCGGCGACCTGCTGGCCAGCCGCTTCGGCCTGCTCGAGCGCGTGGGATCCGGGGTCTTCAAGCTGGACATCTTCCGGCTGGACCGCGTGGACCTCGTCAGCGGCGTCAGCGAGCGCGGCCGCGGCCTGGTCAGCTCGGAGATCCGCTTCCTGGCCGAGAAAGACCTGGGCTGGGACACGACCCTCATCCTGGAGCAGAACCTCAGCCGGACGTCCGACACCTATATCGGCTTCGACAAGCAGCTCGCGCGCACCCTCTACACCCGCGCCTACTGGGCGAGCCAGCAGTACGGGCGCTCCCTCCCCATCGGCGGCGCCTATGGGCTGGACGTGAACCTGCGCTGGGAGCTCGACTGATCCCCCACCTGCTGGCCCCCCTCCTGCTGGCGTGGTCCCTGGGCGCCGCGCGGGCGCAGGAGCCCGTGTGGGCGGCGGGCCTGGAGGTCTCTCAGGTCACGCTGGAGGCCCCAGAGGGCGGTCTGCCCCGCGAGAGCCTCGAGCCTCTCCTTCAAGTTCGTCAGGGTGAACGCCTCGATCTCGCCTCCGTACGCCAGGATGTGGCCATCCTCTACCGCGTGGGCGCCTTCGCCAGCGTCGAGGCGGTGGTCGAGCCCTGGTTCGCGATCGGCCCCGAGGGAGAGGCCACCGACGCCGTGCGCCTGGTCTACCGGGTCATCCGCGCGCCGCGCATCGGCGACGTGGACATCGAGGGCGTCCGCGGCCAGCCGCGCGCCATCGTCGTGCGCGCCGCCGACCTGAACCGCGGCGAGCCCTTCTTCCCGTCCGAGGAGGCCGGCGAGGTCGTGACGCGGGTCACGGCCGCCCTCGCCGCGGCGGGCTGGCCCTCCGCCAGCGCCCGCTACGCCCAGGCGACGAACGAGGACGGCTCGCTGGACATCCGCCTGCGCGTGAACGCCGGGACCGCGCACCGTTATGGCGAGATCGGCCTGGCGGGCGACGAGGTGGTGACGCCGTTTCAGCTCAAGCGCTGGCTGGCCGGCAACGGCGTGGCCCGCGGCTTCCGCATCGACGAGCGCGGCCTGGTCGAGGCCCGCGAGGCCATCCGCGACAGGCTGTACGACGAGGGCTGGACCGAGGCCGTCATCAACGTGCTGCGCGTGCCCACGGACGCCAGCGGCGAGGTGGAGGACCTGCGGGTGATCGTGGACGCGGGCCCGAAGGTGGTGCTGCGGACGCGCGGGCGCGGGCTGCCCTCGGACGCCGAGCTCCGCGAGATCCTGGGCCTGCTCCCCGGGGTGCGGCCGCTGGGCGACTCCACGTCGGGCCTGGAGGAGCAGCTCGCGAGCTGGTTCTACGCCCGCGGCTGGTTCGAGGCGCAGGTCTACGTCGCCCGCGAGGAGCTGGAGAGCGAGGTCCGCTACGACGTGGAGGTGCGCCGGGGGCGCCGGCACGTCCTGGGCCGCATCGTGGTGGAGGGATCGGAGGCCTTCTCCGCGGCCTACATCAGCGGCGCGCTCAAGGAGGCCGCCCCCGAGACGCTCGGCAAGGGCATCGTGACCCGCGAGTCGGTCGACGACGCGCTCTCCACCGTGCGCGCCTTCTACCGCTCCCAGGGCTTCCTGGACGCGCGCCTGACCCTGGAGCGCATCGAGCCCGGCCGCTCCGCGCCCTCCGGCGTGCCGCTGGACCTGCTGGTCAAGGTCAACGAGGGGCCGCGAACCTGGCTGCGCGCGCTGGAGACGCGCGGCGGCGTGGTGGAGGAGGGCCCGGCCCTGGAGAGCCGCCTGCTCAGCGAGGCGCAGGCCCGCCTGGTGGACCAGCCCTACAACTCGAGCGAGGTGGACAACCTCGCGCTGGCGGTGACCGAGCTGTACCAGGAGCGCGGCTACCTGGCGGCCGACGTGCGCGCCGTGCCCACCCTCGTGCCGGCGAAGGCGGGCCAGCGCGAGGGGGCGGCCAGCGTGGTGCTGCAGATTCATCCCGGCGAGCAGATCCGCCTGCGCAGCATCTCCATCCAGGGCAACCGCCGCACGGCCCGAGAGGTGATCTCCCGCGAGCTGCGCGTGGGCCTGGGCGAGCCGATCACGCCGGAGCAGCTCGAGGAGAGCCGCTCGGCCCTCTACGCCCTCGACCTCTTCGAGGCGGTCTCGCTCGAGCTGCCGGGCGACGACAACCTGAGCCGGGACCTGGTGGTCCTGGTCGAGGAGAAACCGAACATCCTCCTGGAGTTCGGCGGTGGCGTTTCCACCGACGAAGGGGTCGCCGCGCGCGCGCGCGCCAGCCATCGCAACCTGGGCGGGCGCGGACAGCGGGTCAGCGCGCTCGGCCAGGCGGGCTTCGGCTGGCTCGGGGATCGCTGGATCCTCGACGGAGCGGCGCCGGTCTGGCGGGCCGCCCTCCGCTACGAGGCGCCCAACCTGCCCGCGCGCGGCTATCGCCTCACAGCGGAATTGTTGCTCAACGAGGCCGTGCAGCAGCCCTTCTGGCGCCTCTCGCGATCCGGCGCCAGCGTCGGGCTCTCCGCGCGCTGGGGCGAGCGGGTCGAGGCCTTCCTGGACTACCACTACCAGTGGAGACGGCTGGAGGACGCCGACCCCGGCACCCTGGTCCGCGGCGAGCCCTGGTGGCCCCAGGACGGCGACGAGGCGCCGCCCGACACGCCCACGGCCTTTCGCCAGCAGGGGGGGACCGGGCTCACCCTGGTCTTCGACGGACGAGACGATCCGCTGAACCCCACCCGCGGCACGCTGCTGACCACCACGCTCGAGCTGGGCGACCCGCTCAGCGCTGACCCCGCCTTCATCAAGGCCACCGGGCTGGCCGAGCAGATCGTCCCGCTGGGGCCGCTCCGCCTGGACCTGCGCGCGCAGGGGGGCGTCGGCGTGGCGCGCGGGCGCAGCACCACGCTGGCGGTGGAGGACCGCTTCACCCTGGGCGGCTCCGGCAGCCTGCGCGGATTCCAGCAGGACACGATAGGGCCGGCGAACTTCTCGCCGCGGCCCGAGGTGGACTATCCTTCAGCGCTGGAGCCGATCATCGACGGGACGGCGCTGGCGGCGGACTCCAACCAGTGGGTGACCACGGGTGGAGACACGCTGCTCGCGCTCACCGCCGAGCTCTCCATCCCGCTCGGCGTGCTCGGGCTGGACTCGGACGGCACCAGCCTGGTGCTGTTCGGCGATCTCGGCCACCTCGGCTTTCTGGACGACAGCATCTACACGACCAGCCAGGCCGACGCGGCGCTGGACCCGACGGTGGATCCCTTCTGGCGCCTCGGGGTCGGCGCCGGCCTGCACATCGCCACCCCGGTCGGCCCCGCCGCGCTGGACATCGGGTTCAACGTGAACCCGGTCGACGCGCGCGAGGAGGTGTGGGTGGTGCCTCATCTCTCGCTGGGCGCGCTCTGAGGCGCGGGCGGCGCGGCGCGGCGCAGCAGCCTCAAGGCCGGGTCTGAGCCAGACGGCCGCGCTGGAGGGGAGGGGAGGGGCGCCCAGAGCGTGAGCGCCTCCTCGCGGGCGGCGACGAAGCCGCGGGCGCGCAGCAGCTGGGCGGGCTCCCCCGGCGCGGGCCGCAGGAAGCTCAAGGCCATCGGCTCACCCTCCAGGGTGAAGCTGAAATTGTCCTGACAGACAGGCTCGAGGACGGGCTCGTAGCTCGTCTCGTAGAGGTCGAGCAGGGGCGCGCTGATGGAGACGACCTCCTCCTCGACCGTGACCTGCAGGACCCCGTAGGTCCAGGGGTCCACATAGGTCCCGGCGAGGCCCTCGAGGGAGATCGCCTCGTCCTCGTCCTCGCCCTCGTCCTCCGCGGGCGCGCCGGCCTCCGTCCACCCGTCCAGGACCGCGGCCAGGGTCTGATCGAGGTCCGCGTCGTCCGCGCTGAGCAGCGCGACGGCCCCGACCCCCGTCTCCGGGCTGGCCAGCAGCGCCGCCGAGAAGCCGGGGAGACCGCCCGACTGGGTCAGGAAGGTGCCGCTGTAGGCGCTCCCGGCCAGCGTGAGGCCGTCGTGCACGTAGAGCCCATACCCGTAGCCCACGCTGCCGGGGCAGAGACCGGTCTCGATGGGCTCCGTCCAGAGGCGGGGGCGGGCCTCGTCGTCGATGAGCGTGTCCTCGCCCTCGAGCAGAAAGCCGAGCAGGGCGCCCATGTCGAGCGCGTTGGACCAGGCGTAGGCGGAGGGGCGCGCCCAGCCGTTGTCGTAGGCGCCGGCGTCCGAGAGCCGCGGCGCGTCGGTCTCGCCGGTCCAGTCCTCGGTCCAGGCGCTGGCGGCGTTGCCGTGCTCGCGCACGTCGGCGGCCAGGAAGACGGTGTCGTGCATGCCGAGCTGATCGAGGACCTGCAGGCGCAGCGTCTGCCGGTAGCGCACCCCGGCGAAGAACTCCACGAGCAGGCCGGAGAGGGCGTCGGTCGGGAAGCTCAGGTTCCACATCGCGCCGGGCTCGCTGCTCAGCCAGCGCGTCGCCGGGTAGGTGTCCACCATGTAGCTGGCCAGCTTGTCGTCGTCCGGGTCGGCGGCGATCTCGTAGACGTCCACCAGCCCGGCCGTGCGCTGCAGCGCGTGGCGCAGGGTGACGCGCTCCGCCCAGCTCTCGTCGCGCACGAAATTCCACCCATGGATGATGTCCGTGACCGGCGTGTCCACGTCCTCGAGCTCCGTCAGCGCGCGCTTGAACAGCGCGATGGCGGTGAGCGTCGTGGTGAGGTCCGCCACCCGAAACAGCGTCTCCTGGTCTGCGGGCAGCGGGTCATCGGGGCCGCGCTCCCCGACCCCGAAGGCGCAGACCAGCGCGCCATCCGCCCACACCGCCACGGCGCCGCCGCTGGCGCCCGCGGTCCGTCGCGCCTCCTCGAGGGCCACGCGCACCGGCTCGCAGTCCTCCTCCCAGACCTCGCTCGCGGCCGTCCCGGTCTCGAGGGCGGTCTCGCCCGTCTCCGCCGCCTCGCCCGTGTGCGGGAGGAGCTTGTCGGTCTCGCAGGCCATCCACGCGAGGAGCAGCATGGGGTCAGCCTGCCACAGCGCGCAGAGCCACTAGACTCGGGTGTCAGTCGAATTCTCTGGTCTCCGGCCTGTCCCCTGGGTATTCTGAGACTGTACTTCTGAACAGAGAGGGGCAAGATGATTGGCCTGCCGTTGGGCATCCTCGTCGCGAACGCTGGGGAGTGGGTCATCCACAAGCACATCCTGCATGGGCTGGGGCGGAACCCGAAGAGCTGGTGGTCCTTCCACATCCACGAGCACCACCTCGCCGCCTCGCAGCTCGACATGCGCGATCCCGCCTATGACCGCTGGCGCTGGCGCCTCGACGCCCAGACCCGCGAGGCCCTGGGGCTGGTGATGGCCACCGCGCTGCCCCTGGCGATGCTCCCCGTCACGCCGTTCTTCTCTGGCGCCGTGCTCTACTCCATCGCCAACTACTACCGGGTGCACAAGAAGGCGCACCTGGACCCGGCCTGGGCCAGAGAGCACCTGCCCTGGCACGTCGATCACCACATGGGGCCCGACCCCGACAAGAACTGGTGTGTCACGAAACCCTGGTTCGACCAGATCCTTGGGACACGAGAGCCCTATGTGGGCTCGGAGCGGGAGCGCGCCGACGCGGCGCGGCGGGCCGAGCGCCTCCGCTCGGCTGGCTGAGGGAGCGCCGCAGCTCGAAGAGGCACAGTCGCCGCGTGGTATGCTCTGCGCTACGCTCGAGGCGCGTCTGCAGAAGTTCCGCAAAGCACCTGATCCCAGCGTCGGGGGCTCATCTTGAGCCTGATCGCGTCCGCGCTGCACATCCGTTCGGGTGAGGGGCGCCCGGTTGGGCTGCTGTTTGCGCTCAGCTTCTGCTGTGGCACGGCGACGGTGTGCTTCGAGTCCGCCGCGGCCGCGGCCTTCCTCTCGGCCCTCGACGCCAGCAAGCTCGCCCTGGTCTACATCCTCTCGGCGCTGGTCACGACCGCGATCGGGTGGATCTACATCCGGATGGAGCGGCGCGTCCCGCTGCCCAGCCTGCTCAAGGGCGCGCTGGGGGCGCTGCTCGCCAGCGTGCTCGCCTTCCGCGTGCTGCTCCTCTTCATCCACGACACCTGGCTGCCGTTCACGCTCTTCGTCTGGTTCGACGTGCTCACGATGGTCGCCAATCTGGCCACCTGGGGGCTGACGCTGGAGGTGCTGACGGTCCGGCAGGGCAAGCGCCTGTTTGGTCCGATCAACGCCGGAGAGCAGCTCGCTGGCGTGATCGTCGGGCTGAACATGGGCGCGCTGGTCGCCATCCTCGAGCCGGACAACCTGCTCCTGGTCTCGGCGCTGGGCCTGGCGGTCGGGCTCGGCGTGCTCGACCTCTTCCTCGCGCGCTACGGCGAGGGGTTCACCGCCGAGGACGACAGCACGGACCCCGGCGAGCGCGACGACGACGACAGCACGGGCCCGGTCGCGCCGATGCGATCGCTGCTTCAGAACCCGCTGCTCAAGCGCGTCTTCATGTTGTCGGCGTTTACGGTCATCGGCTTCTACGCGCTCGAGTACCTGGTCTATCAGCAGGTCGAGACCCGCTTCGGCGGCGACGAGAACCTCACGGCGGCCTTCATCGGGCGGGCCACGGGCGTCGCCAACCTGTTCACCCTGCTGGGCGCCTGGTTCGTCAGCGGGCGCCTGCTGGAGCGCTTCGGCGTGCGCGTGGCCCTGCTGCTGCTCCCGGCGACGCTCGGCCTGGGCCTGGGCCTCACGCTGATCTACGGCTACTGGGCGGGAATGGGCGCCGGCTTCTTCTGGCTCGTCGTCGGCGCGCGCGTCCTGGACACCTTCCTCCGCGGCACGGTCGAGGACGAGACCATGCTGGTCCTCTACCAGCCGCTGGAGCCCGGCCAGCGCGCGGCGGCGCAGGCGCGGGCCGAGGGCGTGGTGGAGCCCGTGAGCGCGCTGGCGGCGGGCGTGTTCCAGCTCGTCGTCGTGGCGATCTCCGACGATCCGCGCGTCTTCCTGGCCGCCCTCATCGTCCCGGTGGGGCTGTGGTTCGTCATCTCCTGGGACACGGGCCGCGCCTACGCCGAGGCGCTGATCAAGGCCATCGACCGCCGCGTGCTCACCGGCACCACCCTGCGCCTGGCCGACGCGAGCACCCTGGACATCTTCCAGTCCCGCCTGAGCAGCCCCCACCCCGGAGAGGTGATCTTCTGCCTGGAGACCCTCGAGCGCATCGAGCACCCGCGCTTCGGGACGATCCTGCTCAACCTCATCGCCCACCCGAGCCCGGTGGTGCGGCGCGAGGTGCTGATCCGCCTGGAGCGCCGCAACCCGCCCGGTCTGGCCACCCACCTGCTCAGCCGCGCCCGTCAGGAGGACGACGTCGAGGTCCGGGCGATGGCCATCCGCGTGCTCTGCGCCCTGAGCGGGCCGGAGACCCACGCGGAGGTGCTGGTGGGCATGGACGACGCCGTGCCCGTCGTGAGGCAGGCGGTGGTGCTGGGCCTGCTGCGCAGCGGCGACCTGGGGGCCATCGTCATCGCCGCCGACCGCCTGGCCCGGATGACGACCAGCGCCTTCCCGGACGATCGCGGGATCGCCGCAGAGATCCTGGGAGAGCTGGCCTCGCCGACGGCCCACCCGCTGCTGCGACCCCTGCTCTCGGATCGTGACCCTGGGGTGGCTCGTCTGGCGCTGCTCGCCGCCGGCAGGATGAGACATCCGGCGCTCTGGTCCGCGATGATCAGCCGCCTCGGCCAGCCCGGCCTGCGCGCCTCGGCCGCCGAGGCCCTGGTGACCGTGGGCAGCGCCGTCGTGCCGCGGCTGGACGAGGCCCTCGCCGAGGCGGGTCAGTCCCGCGCGCGCTGCGGGTGCGCATCGCCCATCTCTGCGGGCGCATCCCCGGGCCGGCGACCATCCAGCTCCTGCGCGAGCACATCGCCGAGCGCGACGCGACCGTGCGCGGCGCGGTGCTGCAGTCCCTCGCCCTGTGCAGCTTCCGCGCGACGCCCGGCGATCTGCCCGCCCTGCAGCGCGTGGTCCAGGACGAGGTGCGCATCATCACGCGCATCCTGGCCACCCTCCAGGAATTCCCCGATGAGCCGCGCTATCTCTACCTGCGCTCCTCCCTGCGCGAGGAGATCCTCCAGGCTCGGCAGCGGATCTTCTGGATCCTGAGCTTCCAGTACGACTCCAAGAACATCCTCCTCGCGCGCGACAGCCTGGACCACCCCTCCGCTCAGCGCCGCGCCTGGGCCGTCGAGGTCGTCGACCTCCAGCTCGCCCCCGAGCTGCGCCCCATGGTGCTGCCCCTGCTCGAAGATCACCAGGAAGACGACCGGCTCTCCCGCCTCGAGGCGCGCTTTCCTCAGCCTCGCCTGGACCGAATCGGTCGCCTGCGCGAGCTGATCGGCCGCGAGGACGCCAGCACCAGCCTGTGGACGCGCCTCTGCGCCGTGCAGGCGGCGGTGGCCCTGGAGGCCCGCTCGCTCTGGGACGCCATCGAGCCCCTGCTGGCCAGCCGCGAGCCCGTCCTGCGAGAGACCGGCCTCTGGGCCCTGGCCGCCCTCGATCCCCGCCGCGCCCGCGAGCCCGTCCGCGGCCTGCGCGCCGACCCCCACGAGTCCGTCTCCGCGCTCGCCGAGTACGTGCTCTCCGATATGTCCAGCGAGGCCCCGATGCTCCTGACGGTCGAGAAGGTCATCATCCTGAAGAGCGTCAGCATCTTCTCCCGCACGCCGGAGGAGGTGCTGGTCGAGGTGGCCAGCGTGCTGAAGGAGGTGGACGTCAAGAAGGGGGAGACCATCTTCGACAAGGGCGACATCGGCACCAGCATGTACTTCATCGTCGGCGGGCTGCTGCGCGTCCACGACGGAGACATCACCGTCGCCGAGCTCGGCGAGCGCGAGATCGTCGGCGAGCTGGCCGTGCTCGACCCGCAGCCGCGCAACGCCAGCGTCACCGCGCTGGAGGACGCCATCCTCCTTCAGCTCGACCAGGAGGCCCTGTACGAGCTGATGACCGACCGCGTCGAGGTCGCCCGCGGGATCATCCGCGTGCTCTGCCACAAGCTGCGCATGGCCAGCCTGGCCGCGACGCAGAAGGTGGAGGAGCCGGTCAGCTAGATGAGCTAGCCGGAATCAGCGCGTCGCGCCGCCGAACATCAGGTAGCCCATCCCCGCGTCGGATCCGCCGTCGTCGTTCTTCCAGGCGCCCAGCAGCAGGTCGGCGAAGCCGTCCCCGTTCACGTCGCCGCCCGGCGAGACGTCGGCCCCCACGTAGTCGCCCGTGCTCTCGCCGATGAGGCGCGCCTGCGCGACGCTGAGGTCCGAGGAGCCCGTGAGCGGGCCCAACAGCAGATAGGCGGCGCCGACGTCGTAGACGCTGCCGTCGTCGTAGCGGTAGGCGCCGACCAGCAGATCGTCAAAGCCGTCCTTGTCCACGTCGCCGCCCGAGGACACGGCGTAGCCGGCGCGGTCTCCCGAGCTCTCGCCCGTCAGCGTGTAGTCGGCGGTGCCGGCGTCCACGGTGCCGGTCAGCGGGCCGTGGAAGAGGTAGACCGCGCCCAGCTCGCTGGCCGTGCCCACGTCGTAGCCGTAGGCGCCCGCGAAGTAGTCGCCGTACCCGTCGTCGTTGACGTCGCCGGCCAGGGCCACGCTGGTCCCGAGGTAGTCGCTGGCGGCCTCGCCGGTGATCTTGGCGTCGGCGCTCGACAGGTCGAGGGTGCCCGAGGCGGGGCCGAAGACGAGGTAGGCCGCGCCGGCCGAGGTCCCGCCCGTGTCCTCCCCGTTGGCGCCGACGGCGATGTCGGGGATCCCGTCCCCGTCAACATCGACACCACCATCGATAGACCAGCCGGCGAAGTCATAGGTGACCTCGCCGACCAGGCGGCCGTCGGCGCTGGTCGCCGCCAGGCTGCCGGAGAGATCGCCATAGACGATGTAGACCGCGCCCGACGAGGTCCCGCCATGATCGGCCTGGTAGGCGGGCAACAGCACGTCGTCCATGCCGTCGTCGTTCAGATCGCCGGCCATCGCCAGGCTGTAGCCCATGTTGTCGTTCGAGGAGGCGCCGCGCACCTTGGCGTCCGCCGCGGAGAGGGCGAGATCGGTGGTGACCGGCCCATAGACCAGGTACGAGGCCCCGGCCGTAGAGCCGCCCGTGTCGTCGCCGATGGCGCCGATGAGGAGATCCCCGAAGCCGTCGGCGTCCACGTCGCCCGCGCCAGAGACGGCGTAGCCGGCCTTGTCGTCGGCCGCCTCGCCGCGCAGCTTCGCGTCAGCGTCGCTCAGGTCCAGATCGCCCGAGACCACGCCCAGCACCAGGTAGGCGGCCCCCGCGTAGCGCGCCGTGGTGTCGTCCCCGTAGGCGCCGACCAGGATGTCGTCATAGCCGTCGGCGTCTACGTCACCCGCGCTGGCCAGGGCGCTCGCCGCGTAGTCGTAGTTGGCCTCGCCGATCAGGCGCGCGTCGGCGCCGGCCAGGTCCTCGTCGCCCGAGAGCCCGCAGGGCGCGTCGATGTCGTCGCAGTCCTGGTCGATCCCGTCCTCGCAGACCTCGTCGGCCCTCGGGTGGATCTCGTCGTCGCGATCGGCGCAGTCGCCGCCGTCGGCGACATAGCCAGAGGGCGCGTCGCAGGCGACCTTGGTGGTGCCGTCGTCGCCCCAGTCGTCCCCGTCGCGGTCGCGGTACCAGGTCGTCTCGTCCACCGGCGACTCGTCCACCGTGCCGTCGCAGTCATTGTCCAGATCGTCGCAGAGCTCGTCGGCGCCGGGGTGGACGGTCTCGTCGCCGTCGTCGCAGTCCGTGCTGTCCGCGACGTAGCCGCTGGGCGCGTCGCAGGCCTTGGACTTGGTGCCCGAGTCGCCGTAGGCGTCGCCGTCATCATCGGCGTACCAGGTGGTACGATCGACGGCGCTCTCGTCCACGGTGCCGTCGCAGTCGTCGTCTTCGTCGTCGCAGTACTCGTCGGCCGCGGGGTTCACGCCCGAGTCCGTGTCGTCGCAGTCGCGCTTGTTCGTGACGTAGCCCGTCGGCTTCTCGCAGGCCTTGAGCGTGTCGGTCGACGAGCCGTAGAGGTCGCCATCGTCGTCGGCGTAGTAGGTCGTGCCGTCCGAGGGCGAGTCGTCCACCACCCCGTCGCAGTCGTTGTCCTCGTCGTCGCAGACCTCGGACGCGCCCGGGTAGACGTCATCGTCGCGGTCATTGCAGTCGCCTGAGCTGGCCACGTAGCCGTCGGGCTCGGTGCAGGAGACGGTCGTGGAGCTGGACGTGCCCCAGCCGTCGCCGTCCGTGTCCGCGTACCAGGTCTCGCCCTCGTCGGCGCTGTCGTCAACCTCGCCGTTGCAGTCGTCGTCGACGCCGTTGCAGACCTCCTCGGCCGCCGGGTTGATCTCGTCGTCCGCGTCGTCACAGTCGGTCTTGTTCGTGACGTAGCCCGAGGGCGTGCTGCAGGACTTCTTCAAGGTGTCCGGATCGCCGTAGGCGTCGCCGTCGGCGTCCTTGTACCAGGTCGTGCGATCGACCGCGCCCTCGTCGGTGCTGCCGTCGCAGTCGTTGTCCTCGTCGTCGCAGTACTCGCTGGCGCCCGGGTAGGTGCCCGACGCGCTGTCGTCGCAGTCGGTGCTGGTCGCGACATAGCCGGAGGGGGCGTCGCAGGCGCTCAGACTGCTGTCGCCGTCGCCGTAGGTGTCGCCGTCCGTGTCCGCGTACCAGGTGCCGGCGTCACGGGCGCTGTCGTCGACGAGGCCGTCGCAGTCGTCGTCCACCTCGTTGCAGACCTCGCTGGCGTCCGGGTTGACCGCGTCGTCGCGATCATCGCAGTCTCCACCCTCGGCGACGGCCCCCGCCGGAGCCTCGCAGCTCCGGGTGGCGTCGTCGTCATCACCGAAGGCGTCGCCGTCCGCGTCCGCGTACCAGTCGCTCGCGTCCACGGCGTCGTCGTCCACGGCGCCGTCACAGTCGTTGTCGCGCTCGTCGCAGACCTCGTCGGCGCCCGGGAAGGTGTCCTCCTGGGCGTCGTCGCAGTCGGAGCCCAGGGCCACGTAGCCGGAGGAGGGGTCGCAGGTGACCTCGACGGTGTCGGGATCCCCGTAGCCGTCGCGATCGGCGTCGGCGTACCAGCTCCCCGCGTCGACCGCCTCCTCGTCGACCGCGTCGTCGCAGTCGTCGTCTACCTCGTTGCACAGCTCGTCCGCGCCGGGGTAGACCGCGCCCTCGGCGTCATCGCAGTCCGTGCCCTCCAGCACGTAGCCCTCGGGGGAGCCGCAGGCCTCCAGCGCCGCGTCCGGGTCGCCAAAGCCGTCCTCGTCCTCGTCCAGATACCAGACCTCCGTGTCGCCCTCCGTCGCCCCGTCGTCGATCTCGCCGTCGCAGTCGTTGTCCAGACCGTCGCAGATCTCCTCCTGGCCCGGGTAGATGTAGGGGTCGGCGTCCTCACAGTCGGTCGCGTTCGGGACATAGCCGTCCGGGCGCCAGCAGGTGGAGACCGCGTCCTCGGCGCTCCCGAAGCCGTCGCCGTCCAGGTCGGCGAACCACTCGGTCTGCAGCCCCTCGTCGATCTCGTCGTTGCAGTTGTTGTCCAGCCCGTCGCAGGACTCGTCCACGCCCGGGTTGGTCATCGCGTCGGTGTCGTCGCAGTCCTCTCCCGCGAGGTAGCCGTCTCCGTCCGCGTCCGCCTGGACGCCGGTGTCAGGGGAGCCCGTCTCCAGCCCCTTGTCTTCCGTGCAAGCGGCGAGGAGGGCGAGGAGAAACGGGAGGGGGAAGGACGCGAGGCGAGGCATGCGGGCTCCAGCGCTCCTGATGATCAGGGTATGGCACAGAGACACTTACCGCAAGTATAACCTTCACCTTGTATTTACAGCAGTACTATACTGAACATAATCTAGGTTTCAGTGCGGACTCAGAGCGCCTCGCCGTCGCAATCGTTGTCCAGACCGTCCACGATCTCCTCGGCGTCCGGATGGATCGCCTCGCTGCTGTCATCGCAGTCGTCGTCGTCCTCTACGCCCGTCTCCCCCTCGTCGCAGAGGGTGATCGGCCAGGCGGGATCTCCGAAGCCGTCCCCGTCCGCGTCGCGGTAGAGCTCCTCGCCGATCTCGTCCGTCTGCTCGTCGCAGTCGTTGTCCACCCCGTCGCAGACCTCGTCCGCGGCGGGGTTGATGGTCGCGTCGGCGTCCTCGCAGTCGGTGCCGTAGAGGAGGTAGCCTGGGGGCTGCTCGCAGCTGCGGCGGATGTTCTCGGCGTCGCCGTAGCCGTCCTCGTCGAGATCGGCGTACCACTCGGTAGGATCGATCGCGCCCTCGTCGGCCTGACCATCGCAGTCTTCGTCGAAGCCGTCGCAGGTCTCCTGATTGCCGGGGAAACGATCATCGTCGCTGTCGTCGCAGTCATCGTCGTTGGTGACATACCCATCGTCAGGGTAGCAGGTCACCTTTCCCGCCCCAGCGCCGAAGCCGTCGGCGTCGGCGTCCAGATACCAGACCAGAGCGTCGGGCGTGCCGTCCTCGTCGATCAGCTCGTCGCAGTCGTTGTCGATGCCGTCGCAGATCTCGGTCGTGTCGGGCGTGACGGAGGGATCGCCGTCGTCGCAGTCCTCGTCTGCGGTGACGCCGTCGCCGTCATCGTCGATCTGCCAGGGCTCCTTGGCGCGTCCGAAGTTGGGATCGCCGCCGTCACCGCAGGCGACGAACAGGCCGAGGAGCAGTGCCATGAGGGGAGGGGAGGGGAGGCGCATGGACGAGTCTCCTCGCCCTCACCGTAGCAGGTAGAGCCACCTTTTGCGAGAGCCAAACAGGATACAGGTGTTCAGGCCTGCCCCGCGCGCTCAGGAGCGCCTGGGTGTCCCCTTGGGCGGCGCCTTCTGGAAGAACTCCGCCCAGGAGCCGGCCGCCGGCTTCTCGTCCGCCTCCTCCTCGAACCACATGGCGGGCCCCTTGGGTTTGGGCTTGGGAGGCGGCTTCTTGGCCTTCGCCTTCTTCTCCTCCTTGGCGGGCGGCGGCGGAGGGGCGGCCGCGGCGGGCTTCGGCGTCGGGAGCGGCTTCGGGACGACGGGCTTCGGCGCGGCGGCGGGCTTCGGCGCGGCGGCGGGCTCGGTCTTCGCCTTCGCCGCGGCGACCGCCACCCCGCGGTCCAGGTGGTCCGTGCCCAGCTTCGTCAGGTACTCGTTGTAGGTGCCCGGGAAGTCGCGGACGCCCGCGGGGGAGACCTCGATCACCCGCGTGGCGACCTGCTCCACCAGCCAGCGGTTGTGCGAGACCAGCAGCATGGTGCCCGGGTACTGCTTGAGCGCCCCGGCGAGCGCCTCGGTGGACTCGATGTCCAGGTGGTTGGTCGGCTCGTCGAGGAGCAGCACGTTCGGCTGCTCGAGCGAGAGCTTCGCCAGGATGAGCCGCGCCGCCTCGCCGCCGGACAGGCTGCGCAGGCGCTTGTGGACGTCGTCCTGCGAGAAGAGCACCTCCGCCAGCTTGCCGCGGATGAAGCCTACGCCCTCGCCCGGCTTGATCTGCCAGAGCCACTCCAGGACCGTCGTGTCGCCGTCGTCCAGGATCTCCCGGTGGTCCTGCGGAAAGTACCCGTAGGCGGCCTCGTATCCCCAGGTGGCCGTCCCGCTGTCCGCGCGCACGTCGCCCACCAGCACCTTGAGCAGCGTGGACTTCCCCGCGCCGTTGGGGCCGATGATCGCCACGCGCTCGCCGCGCTGGACGACGAAGCTGGTGTCGGCCAGCACGAGGTTGTCCCCATAGGACTTCCACAGCTCCTTGACGGCGAGCGGCTCGCGACCGCTGGGGCGCGTCTGGCCCAGGCGGAAGGTCGGGCTCTGGCGCGAGCTCTGCGGCAGCTTCTCCACGACGATGCGCTCGACCTGCTTCTGGCGCGAGGACGCCTGCCGCGCCTTCGTGGCCTTGGCCTTGAAGCGGGCGATCCACGCCTTCTGCTCGGCGATCTCCTCCTCGCGACGCTCGATCTCCTTCTCCTTCCGGGCGCGCGTCTCCCGCTTGGCGATCTCGAAGGCCGTGTAGTTGCCCTTGTAGACCATGATCCGCTGGTAATCGACGTCCAGGATGTGCGTGCAGGCGTTGTCGAGGAAGCGCTGGTCGTGCGAGACCACCACCGCGCAGCCGGGGTAGGTGAGCAGGAAGCGCTCCAGCCAGACCACGCTGACGATGTCCAGGTGGTTGGTGGGCTCGTCCAGCAGCAGGATGTCCGGCCTCCCGGCGAGCACCTGGGCGAGCAGGACGCGCAGCCGGAAGCCGCCGGAGAGCACGCGCAGCGGCTCGCGGTGCAGGCGCGTGGCGATGCCCAGGCCCTCCAGGATGGCGCTGGCCCGGCTGGGGAGGGTGTAGCCGTTGGCCCGCTGAATGCGCTCCTCGAGGGCGGCGAAGCGCGCCTCGTCCACGTCGGGCAGGGCGAGCATGGCCTCCTGGGCCTTCATCGCCTCCCAGACCTCGTCGTCCCCCATCATCACCACGTCCTGGATGGGGACCGCCTCATAAAGAAATTGATCCTGTGCGAGAACGCCCAGTCTGGCGTTTCTGGGGGTCGCGATCTCCCCTTCGCTGGACGCCTCGAAGCCCGCGAGGATACGAAGAAATGTAGATTTTCCCGCGCCGTTCGCGCCGACCACGCCATAGCGGTTGCCGGCGTCGAGCTGTAACGAGACGTCTTCGAAGAGGGTCTGTGTGCCATAGTGGCGGCCCAGGCCGCGTACGGTGATCATCGCCGCGGCAGGTTAGCCGGTTTTTCACGCCGCCGCCGGCTCCCCCTCGTCTCTGGAGCGAACAATGGACTTCAAGCGCGCCCTCGAGCTCGTCACCCGCGATCCGGACTGGATGAAGAAGTGCTTCATGGCAGGCATCGTCATCCTGGTCCCCATCGCGGGAATCATCGCGCTCTTCGGCTGGCAACGCCGCATCTTCGAGAACGTCCGTCAGGGTCAGGAGACCCTGCCCGACCCGAGCTTCGGCGAGGATCTGAAGTACGGCGTTGACCCGTTCATCGCGCTGCTGAACCCGCTACCGTTCTTTTTTCTGGCGGCGGCCCTGCTGTTCGGCATCCCCGCCGCGCTGATGATGATCGGCGGCGCCATCGGCGGTGACGCGGGCAGCGCGCTGGCCATGGTGGGCTCGCTGACGCAGCTCGTCTCGATGCTGTTCTGGTTCCTGATGATCGTCGGCCTCAACCTGGTCCTGCCGGAGATGCTCCGTCGCGGCTTCCGCGGCGAGCGCTTCCCGCTGTTCAGCCCGCGCGTGAGCATCGCCGCCATCCGCGGGAACATCACGCCTTACGTGATGCTGATCCTGTCCAGCCTCGCCGCGAACTTCGTCGGCGGCCTGGGCGTCTACGCCTGCTGCGTGGGCGTCTTCCTCACCCAGTCGGCCGCCAGCGCCTTCTACACCCACATGCTCGCGCAGTGGGACGAGAAGGTCGGCGGCTGAGCGCAGGTCCCGCGCTGCTCAGGCCAGCGCGCCGTGGCGCAGGCCGCGGTCGCTGACCAGCAGCGTCTCGCGCCGTGAGCAGGACAGCACGGCGTCGAGCACGCAGGCGCCAGAGAGCAGGGTGTCGGCGCGCTCGGGAGAGACCGCCGCCAGCGCCCGACGCTCGTCCGGGTCGGCCTGAAGCAGGCGGTCGATCCAGCGGCGCAGCGCGGCGCGGGAGAGGCGGCTGCCGTGGACGCGGGCGCCGTCATAGGTCGGGAGGCCGAGCTCCATCGCCGCCAGCGTCGTCGCGGTGCCGGCCACGGCGATGAGCACGCGGGGGA
Organism: uncultured Enterobacterales bacterium; assembly: GCA_964556105.1. Classification (GTDB taxonomy): domain Bacteria; phylum Myxococcota_A; class UBA796; order UBA796; family CAZKWG01; genus CAZKWG01. Next base: position 19,489 of record CAZKWG010000033.1, read on the forward strand.
GCACCGGCCAGACCACGGCGCTCACGACCTCGTCTACGGACGCGCGCAGCCGCGCCAGGGCGCGCGGGTCCACCTTGCCGCGCCCGCCCTCCAGGAGCTGATCGGTCAGGCGCACCGTGCCGATCTCCAGGCTGGTGCGCAGCGAGATCACGTCCCGCTCACCCACGACGATCTCCGTGCTCCCGCCGCCCAGATCGACCACGCCGACCGGCCCGTCCGGCAGCTCCAGCCCCTGGCGGGCGCCGAGCCAGGTCAGCGCCGCCTCCTCCTCGCCCGAGATCACGCGGATGACGATCCCGGTCTCCTTGCGCACGCGCTCGGCGAAGGTGGTGGCGTTCAGCGCGCGGCGGGAGGCGCTGGTCGCCACGGCCTTGATGGCGGCGGGCTCCACCCCCAGGCGGGCGGCCGTCGCGGCGTAGTCCCGCAGGGCCTCCAGCGCCGCCTCCATGCGGTCCGGGCGAAAGAGGCCCCGCTCCCCGAGCCCGCGCCCCAGCGCGACCACGCGCGCCTCGTCGTGGAGCGCCGCGCCGTCGTCGGCGAGCACGAGCAGAAGGACAGAATTGCTGCCGATGTCGATTGAGGCCCGCGGCACGTTCCACTCCTACGCCGACCAGCGCGCTGGTCCGCCCCCCGCTACCACTCGAGCGAAGGAGACCAGCTCGGGTTGGTGTAACCGCCCGAACCCTGGGTGAGCTGCACCTGATGCACGCCATCGCGGGTGGACATCCAGATGTGCGAGCTGCCGTTGCGCGTGGACGCGAAGGCGAGGTAGTTCCCGTCCGGGCTCCAGCTCGGATCCTCGTTGTCGCCCATGCCCTGGGTGATGCGGGCGAGCCCGGTCCCGTCGGGCTTGACCGTGAACACGTCGAAGACGCCCTCGCGGCTCACGAAGGCGATGGCGCTGCCGTCCGGAGACCAGGCAGGGTCGGTGTTCTGGCTGCCCTGGAAGGTGACGCGCTTGGGCGTGCCGCCGCCGGCCGGCATCACGTAGATCTGGGCGCCGCCCGAACGATCCGAGACGAAGGCGATCTGCTTGCCGTCGGGCGACCAGGTCGGAGAGACCTCGATGCCCGGCTCGCTGGTGAGCCGGCCCACCTGCTTGCCCGAGCCCGGGTCCACCGTGTAGATGTCGGGATTGCCGCCCGGCGAGAGCGTGAGCGCCAGCAGGCCGCCGCCCGGGGCCCAGGCGGGGCCGGTGTTCATGCCCTCGCGGCTGGAGAGGCGGCGAATCTCGCCCTTCGCCAGGTCCGCCACGTACAGGTCCGGGTTGCCCGCCAGGAAGCTGGTGAAGGCCACCGCGTTGCCGCGCGGACTCCACCCAGGGTTGATGTTGATCGACCCGTTCTTCGTGACCGGCACCCTGCTGGCCCCGTCGAAGTCCACCAGGTAGATCTCCTTGTTCCCGCTGAAATTCCCCGCGAAGGCGAACTTCGTGTTGAAGGGCGACTTCTGGCCGGTGATCTGAAAGATGATCTCGGCCGCCACGCTGTGGGCCAGCCGGCGCACGTTCTTCTCGTCCACCGTGAACGCCTTCGCCCCCAGCCGGGAGCGCCCCGCCACGTCGTAGACCCAGACCTCGGCCCGTAGCTTGCCCGCCTGGGGGCTGCTCAGCGCGCTCTTCGCCAGCGCCACCGCGCCCGGGGCCTCCCAGTCCTCCCACTTGAACTCGCCCAGCTTGATGCCCGTGCCCGCGGGCTCCAGATAGGCGGCCGGCTCGAGGATCTTGAACCAGCCCGACAGCTCGAGATCGCGCACCACCACGTCATAGAACGTGTTCGCCGCCGCGCTGCCGCCCACCGGCCGCGGCACCGCCAGCGAGAGCGACTTCTGGCCCGGCTCGGGCATCGTCACCATGTAGCGGGTCTTCGGCGCCTCCTGGGCAGGCGCGAGGTTCGCGGCCAGCAGGGCGACGAGGGCGGGGACGAGCGGCAGGGTCAGGCGCCTCATGGGTGGTCCTTGGCGGGAAAGGCGATGGAGAGCCCGTCGGTCGCCCACTCCTCGGCGAACTTCGCCGGGGGGGGGAGGACGCTGCCGGTCTTTATCACGGCCAGCACGGCCGAGCGGTCATACGAGGCGTCGCCGCTCTTGCGCTGGACCTCCGGCTCCAGGAGGGCGCCCGTCGCGCTGATCTTCACCAGCACGATGGTCACGTACTCGGGGTGCGCCTGGGTGATGGCGGGCAGCGGCGACCAGTTCTGCCAGATCGCCGGCTGCGCCTTCTTCCACCAGCCCGCCAGCTCCTTGTCCATCGGCGGGCCGTTGCCGGCGCCCAGGATGGCGTCCTCGGGGTTCACGCCGTTCGGGTCGGTGCGCGTGCGGTCCACGTCGCCGATGGCCGCGCTCATGTCCTTCAGCGCCTGCGCCTTCTGCGCCTGGCGCAGCAGCTCCTCGCGGTCCTGGGTGCGATCCGGCGAGGCCTCGGGGTCTCCCGCCGGCTTCGGCGCGTCGTCCTTGCGCAGCACCAGATCGCTGGCCGTGGGCGGCGGGGGCGGGGTGGGTGAGGCCTCCGGCGCCGCGACCTTGGGCGGATCGGGGGTGCGGGTCGGCCGATCGGGCATGCGGCTGGTCTGCTTCGGCAGGGCGACCGACTGCACCATCATGATCGTCGTCGGATCGATGAGCGGCTTGTCCTCGGGCCGGCTCCAGACCTCGCCGACGATCAGCGCCGCCGCGACCAGCATGTGGACGCCCAGGCTGGCGCCGACCTCCCAGGTCGGGCGGAAGGCCGAGAAGCGCAACGCTGTGGGCTGGTTGGTCGCCATCGTCTATTCGGACACCCCAGGCTGGGTGACCATGCCCATCCGCGGCACGCCGGCCTTCGTGCAGACCGCCATGAGCTGCGCCACCTTCTCGTAGGGCACCTTGCCGTCCGCCTTCAGGAAGATGGCCTGGTCCGGGTTGTTCTTGACGATCGCCGCCAGCTTCG
>CAZKWG010000034.1:0-22144 GCA_964556105.1 uncultured Enterobacterales bacterium
GCGTCGGCGTCCCAGGGCGGCAGCCGCAGCGCCTCGCGCAGGCCCTCGTCGCCGCGGGCGAAGGCGACCAGGACCTCGTCGGCGTCGGCGGGCTTGGCGAGGAACCAGGTGGCGCCGCGCCGCACGGCCTCGAGCGCGGTGGCGATGGCGCCGTAGCCGCTCAGCACGACGATGTTGGTGCGGGGATCGCGCTCGTGCAGGCGGCGCACCACGCTGAGCCCGTCCTGATCGGGCAGGCGCAGGTCCACCAGCGCCAGCTCCGGGCTCTCCGCCAGGGCGAGCGCCTCGGCCGCCGTCGCCACGCCGATCACCTCGAAGCCTCGCCGACGCAGGGCGGCGCTCAGCCGGTCGCGCAGCCCCCGATCGTCCTCGACCAGGAGCAGGCTTCGCCCGTCTCCGACCCGCTCCACGCTCATGTCAGCCCTCCCGGCAGCTCCAGCTCCGCCGCGGTCCCCTGCCCTGTCTTCGAGGTGTAACGGATGTTACCGCCGAGGCTCTCCGTCAGGCGTCGGGCCAGGAAGACGCCCAGACCCATGCCCTGCCCGGCCGGACGGGTGGTGAAGAAGGGCTCCCCCAGGTGCAGCAGCACCTCGGGCGCCATGCCCACCCCCTCGTCCTCCACCCGCAGCGTCACCCGCTCCCCCGCCTGGCGCGCCCGCACCCGCACGGGGCCGGGGCCCGCCAGCAGCGCGTTCTGCACCAGCGAGGCCAGGGCCTCGGCCAGCGCATGGAGCGGCGCGAAGACGACGAGCTCGGCGGGGAGGTCGAGCTCCACGCGGGAGAGCTCGGAGGCCGTGAGCCGGCCGCGCAGCGCACCCTCCAGCGCGTCGAGGTGAACCCGCGCCAGCCCGTCGCCCTGGCTGGCCCCGGCGCGCTGGGTCAGGCGCGCGACGATGTCTCGACAGCGCTCGACCTGCGCGCGCAGCGCCTCCGCCTCCTCCAGGATCTCCGGGCTGTCCGGGCCCGCCAGCAGGGCGATCTCCCGCGCGCCGACGGCGATGGCCGACAGCGGCGAGCCCAGCTCGTGCGCCGCCCCCGCCGCCAGGGTGGCCAGGGCGATCACCCGCTCCTCGCGCTCGTGCTGTTGTTGCAGCGCCGCCAGCCGCTCGTCCCGCTCGCGCACGTCGCGGGCCAGCCGGGCGACGAACCAGGCGATCCCCGCCGCCGTCACCCCGAACGCGACCCACATCCCGCCCAGGTGCGCCTCGACCAGACCGGCGTGCATGGCGTGCGGATCGGTGAACGGGAAGAGCGCGGCGAAGCCGCCGACCGCCGCGAGCGCGATGCGCCAGGTCCAGCCGGGCCCCAGCAGCACCGCCGCCAGGGCGACGTGGACCAGATAGAGCACGGAGAAGGGGTTCGAGGCCCCGCCCGTAGCGGCCAGCAGCGCGGTCAGGCCGATCAGATCGAAGAGGAGGGCGGCGGGGACGGCGGCGGGCTGCGCGCTGCGCGCCAGGACCAGATTGGAGAGCGCCGTCAGGATCAACACCGCCACCACGGGCGCTGCCGCGACCGGATAGCTGAGCGCGAAGGCCGCGAACCCGATGGTGGCGAGCTGGCCGCCCAGCGCCGCCCAACGCAGGCGCACCAGCCAGTCGCGGGCCATGACGGCGGGGAGCGGGCCGGCGCTGAGCCTGGGCGGAGGAGAGGCTTGCATCGGATCAAGCCCTATCTGAACGGAGCCGCGCGGGCTCGACACCTGCGCGCTCGCGCCCCACGACGTTCTCGTCTATCCTGTGTCCATGCACCGACTCTCGCTCCTTCTGCTGCTCACCGCCTGCCCGGGCAACGACGACAAGCAACAGGAGAGCGCCTCGCCCGTCGACACCGACGACGACGACGATGTTCTTGTTTTCGAAGCACCCGAACTCGACGATGACGGCGACGGATCCCCGAACAGTCGGGACTGTGCAGACACCAACCCAGACATTTACCCAGGCGCGGCCGAGACCTGCGACGGACTGGACCAGGACTGCGACGGCGCCATCGACGACGACGCCGTGGACGCGACGGCCTTCTATCTGGACGACGACGAGGACGGATTCGGCGGGGACGTGATCCTCGCCGCCTGCACCCAGCCCGAGGGCACCCAGACGACCTCCGCCGACTGCGACGACGACGACGACGAGGTCTACCCGGGCGCGCCCGAGATCTGCGACGACGACGTGGTCAACGACTGCGATGGCGACGCGGACCTGGCGCGCGAGGGCTGCACGCCCGGCGGCACGGAGGAGGTCCGGCTGATCGGGCTGCCCTTTCTGGGCCTGAGCGTGGGAGCGGACGTCGGCACGGCGGTCTCGATGGGGGGCGACGTCAACGGAGACGGCAAGGACGACCTGCTCATCGGCGCGCCCGCGGCGGAGGGGCCGGACGGGGTGACCGGGGGGGCCTTCCTGCTGCACGGGCCGCTGTCCACGAACCACGTCGAGTACGAGGTGGACGCCTCCATCTACGGCGAGGAGGTCGGCGAGGGCGCGGGCACGGGGCTGGCCCTGGGCGACGACATGGACGGTGACCGCTACGGCGAGCTGCTGGTGGGCTCGACCGGCGTGAGCACCTGGGGAGCGAACAGCGGAGGCGCGGCGCTGTTCTACGGCCCGGTGGGCGGCCCTCACCCGCTGGCCCACGGCGACGCGCTCTTCGTCAGCGGCGGCGCGGGCACCCGCCTCGGGGCCTCGGCCAGCCTGGGCGGCGACACCGACGGCGACGGGATCCACGACCTGCTGCTGGGCAGCGACGAGCAGGACACCGCCGACGAGGGCGCCGCCTGGCTCTTCCTGGGCCCGCTCAGCGGCGTGCTGGTGCCGGGGACCGCGGACGCCCAGCTGAAGGGGACGGCGGCGGACGATCGCGCCGGGAGGACCGTCTCTACGCGTGGAGACGCGAACGGGGACGGGCTCGCGGACATGGTCGTGGGCGGGCCGGCCAGCGCCGGGGAGGGGGACGCGCTCGGCGTGGTCTGGCTGGCCCTCGCGCCCCTGTCGGGCACCCTCGTCCTCTCCGACGCCGACGCCAGCTTCTATGGCCCCGGGCCCGAGGGCGACGCCGGCCTCAGCCTGGGCTTCGGGGGAGACATGGACGGCGACGGGCTCAGCGATCTGGCGGTGGGCTCGCCGGGCTACGGGACGGAGGGCAGCGCGCAGGGCGCCGCCTGGCTGGTGAGCGCCCCGGCGAGCTTCGGCCACCAGAGCCTGGAGGCGGCGACGGCCAGCGCGCTGGGCGCGGAGGGCGGCGACCACCTCGGCCACGGCATCAGCCTGGAGGGCGACACGGACGGAGATGGCCGGGCAGACCTGGTGATCGGCGTGCCGCGCGCCGACGACGGCGCCACCCATGGCGAGGTCTTGATCTGGTATGGGCCGGCCAGCGGCGCGCTCTCGGCGGATGAGGCGGACTATACGCTGCTGGGACGCTCGGAGGGCGATCGGATGGGCTACGCCGTCTCCAGCGAGGGCGACACCGATCAGGACGGCCTGGCCGACCTGCTGCTGGGGGCGATCGGCGACACAGGGGCGGGGACAACGGCGGGATCGGCCTGGCAGGTCTTCAGCCTGGGGTACTGACAGGGACCCTCGCCATCAGAGCGTCGGACGCGCTCAGACGATGACGGAGAACGTTCAGCGCCGTTCGACCTCCCACCATAAACAGATCCATCCGACAACCTTGACCGGACAGCAAGATGAAACGTTCAGCGAACACTATACAAACCTACAAATAATTGCGAGAGAACGCTAAACACGCCATTCCTGAGGTACCAGGACCTTATCCGCAGAAAGGAACCCCACACAACCAAGGCAAGCGCGTCACGCTGTTTGCCCTGCGCTCAAAGTCGGGTACAATTCACTTGGAAGGAGTGGGAGGCGCCAGAGACAGGATGCTCTCGCAATGTTGCGAAGCAAGTTGTCTCATGCCATCCGACTTCCTCCAGTGAGTGTGAAATGACTATCCTTCATCACGGTTCAATCCTCGGCTGCGCCCTGGCCCTCTTCAGCATGGGCTGCTCCACCGTGGGCTCCGACGACGAGCGCTACGCGCCCGGCGACAAGGGGACCACCTCCAGCACGACCAGCGGCAAGATGCGCGTCTCGTCCGGCACCTCCACCGCGACGGACCCGGATCCACTCGATGACGTCGCCGCCGTGGCGACCGAGTGCGGCGACGCGATGGGCGTCCACATCGACATCACGGACGCGGACGGCTTCGCCCAGTCCTGTGATCAGATGTGGGCCGACGTGATGGTCAGCGGTGAGTGGGCAGACGGCGCCGCCGGCGACCACTACATCGCCGACTGCTTCTTCGTGGGCCCCCCCGGCGACTGGCGCATCGACAGCATCAGCGCGATCGACAGCGACCTCGAGGACCTCTCCTGCTGCACGTCGAGCTTCGACAGCAGCGTGACGGTCGACGAGTCCGAGACCACCGAGGTCAACGGCCTGATTCAGTGTACGACCGAGGAGAGCGGCGCGCTGGACATCTACGTGACGATCAACACCCCGCCGCAGATCATCGACGTGGACATCTCCCCGTCCAAGTTCGGTGAGACCTGCTCCGTCATCACCCTGACGGCGAGCGCGGTGGACCCGGAGGGCGACGATCTGACCTACAGCTGGTACGTCATCGCGTCGCCGGCCGGCTCGGACTACGAGATCGACGGCATGGGCGAGCAGGGCTTCTTCGCGACCACGACGCTCGGTGACTACACCGTCCGCCTGGTCGTCAGCGACGAGTCGGGCGCCTCGCACAGCCTCGACTTCCCTCTGCACATCGTGGAAGTCGTTCTGGGCTCCGACTGTGACGTGAACACGCTGATCGCCGTGGCCTGCGAGGTCTAGGTTCTGAGCAGCGCTCGTCGCTGAGCCTCGAACGGGCGACCAACGCCAGATGGGAGGGTGAACCTTCCCACCCGGAGTTGGCCGCCCTCTTCGTTGGATCTCGCGCCGAGGTCAACGGATGGGGCGGCGGCGATCCTGCACGGGCTCGGAGCCCTCCCGGACACGCAGGGTCGTGCCGGGCTCCAGCGGGCTCTCGTAGACGAGGCTCCAGCTCTGCGGGAGGCGCGGGGCGACGTGCTCGAAGACCCAGCGGGCGTCACGGGGGGCGAGGTTGACGCAGCCGTGGCTGCGCGTGCGGCCGAAGCCGGCATGCCAGAAGACGCCGTGCAGGGCGTAGCGGGGCGCGAAGTGCATGACCCAGGGCACCCGCTCGACCAGGTAGGGCTCGCTGGCGTCGGGCCGGCTGGCCATGTCCCAGGCGACGGACTTGTCCCCGATGCGGTAGAGGCCGGGCGGCGTGGCGTCTCCCGGCTTTCCCGTGCTGACCAGCGTGGCGTAGACCATCCGCCCGCCCTGCCAGGCCATCAGGACCTGCTCGTCCAGGTCCACGTCCAGCCAGAGCGCCTCGCCCACGTCCTGGGGGGGCGGCACGACGGTGGCGTGACGCAGGCCACCGCGGTCTTCGACGTAGCCGGGCACACCGGGGCCGAGGGCGTCGGCCACCGCCCACCAGGAGCCGTCGGGGACCGTGAGCGCGACGAGCAGCTCCAGGGGCGCGTGATAGGGCAGCGTCAGCGCGGGCTCCCCTTCGCGCCGGGGGGCCGCGTAGACCGGCAAGCCGTCCGTGACGGTGGCCCAGCCGGGCAGGCTGCTCTCAGGCATAGGGGCGGCGACCAGATCCCGCCCTTGAAAGCGGTCAATCGGATAGAGCCAGACGCTGCTGCTGGGGACGACGCCCCCGTCCGGGCGCAGCAGCACCTCCCCGCGCTCGGTCTGCTGGGCGCCGGTGAAGACCAGCGCGCGATCCGACTCCGCCTCCCCGATGGGGCGCGCGCCGGCGGCATAGGCCTCGGCGCTGGCATAGATGGGAGCCCGGCCGCGTCGGCCGCGCTTGCCGTAGATGTAGGGCAGGAGCGGCGCCTCGCCCACGACGCCGGTGTACTGGCCGGTCTTCGCGTAGGTCGCGCTCTCCTCGAGGGTCGGTGGCGGGAAGTCCACCATCAGCGGGAGCTGCACGGGTGGATCGTCGGTGGGCTCGGTCGCGCTCAGGCAGGCCCAGGCGTCGGGCCCAAGACGCCCCCAGCCGCCCTCGCAGTCCTCGGCCGCGACGACCTCGATCACGAGGAAGGAGCTCCCCTTCTGGATGAGGCCGCGCAGCGGCGCTTTCGCCGAGGGCTCCCGCCGGGCGTTGAGCGTCCCCGACGCGCGACGCAGCGAGGGCGTGACGATGGGCGTCGTCGGGGTGTGCGCGGGCTCCTCGGCGCGAGGTGCGCCTAGGACGAGCAGCGAAGGAAGGAGGAGCTGGAGAGCCATTCGGAGTCCGGGTACCAGGAAAAGACCAGTGTACCGCCCCGAATGGTGTCGATCACCTCGTGCGCCACAGCTTGAGAGAGCGCCGGGCAGCCCCAGCTTCGACCGAGGCGCCCGGTCTTCGCGATGAACTCATCGCTGACGTAGGGCGCGCCGTGGATGACGATGGCGCGCTGGCGGGCGTGATCGTTCACGCTGGGCTCGAGTCCGTCGAGCTTGAGCGAGTAGCCGTTGTCGCCGACATAGGTCTCGGCGGTGCGGAACACGCCGAGGCTGGACTGCAAGCTGCCCTCGACGTTGGAGAACGCCTGCGCCCGATCCTCACCGGTGTTCCGCCCGTGCGCCACGCGCTCCGCGTAGACGACCCGATCGTGGGCCAGGTCCAGCACCCACAGGCGCGTCGCCGTGCTGGGGAGGCTGTAGTCGATCACCGTCAGACGATCGGCCGCCGCCCCTTGCACCAGACCCCGCGCTCTGGCGCAGTCCAGGCTGGCCAGCGCCGCGTCGAGCACCTCGGGCGCGATGCCTGCGTCCTGGAAGCGCGGGTGCTCCCTGGACGATCCCCATGCCTCGGCGAGCAGCAGGCCGCTCACCATCCCCCCAGACAGCACGATGGATCGGATCATTGCAGCAGCATAGAGCATGTATCCCGATGCGTCCACACAAGCCCACCCCTCGAGACGATCCGAGCCGCGCCCGCCTGATGCTCGCCAACGAGCTGGGCTGGCTGTGCGGCTATCCGACGGGACCCCTGCAGGGCGGGCTGGGCTGGCAGGTCATGCCGACCGACGACGCGCCCTGGACGCTGGTCGTGGACCGCGACCGCCTCCACCAGGCCAACTGGGCGATGCGGCAGATTCACCGCGACCATCTCGCGGTCCTCGAGTCGGTGCTCGACGAGCCCCCTGCGCGCTGGCGCGCCCGCACGCAGCGCACGCTGGACCTGCTGGGCGAGCCCGTGCACGAGGGGTCACTTGCACCTGACCCCTGGTCTGCTGAGGAGCTCTGGGAGCCGCGCCTGCGCGACCGGGCTCGGGTCCTGCCCGCGGCGCTGCGCCCCCTCGCCCAGGCCCTGGGCTGGCGTTGGCCCGCGGCGCCCGCGTCGGCGCGCCTGATCCTCGACGTGCTCGAGCAGGCTCCCGAGCGCTGGGCGCGCCTGCTGGCCCGCACGGACGGGCTGCGGCTCGCCATGCTGCTCTGCGGCTGGATGGTCCAGGATCGCCCCGAGCGGGTCGAGCCGGCCCTGACGCTCCTGCTGCTCCCCACCGATGGCGTCGTCTCCTGGCGCGAGCATCACAGCTGGTGCGCGGCCCTGCTCAAGCAGGTCGACCGCCAGAGCGAACCCGAGAACCAGCCCGCCGTCGCGGATGAACCCTGGGAGTCGCTCCTGGAGCAGCAGCTCGTCGCGCTGGCCGGCCTGCGCCGATCGGAGCGTCGTCGCGGCCTCGCGGCCATGGCGCTCCTGCGCCCTCCCGCCGCGGAGAATCAGGCCTGGTGGCGCCGCTACCGCGCCCTGCAGGAGGACGTCGCCGAGCTGCCCGAGGCGCCGCCGAGCTCCCGAAAGCGCCGCAAGGCCAGCCTGCCCGACGGGTGGCGCGACAGCCTTCGTGCCCGTATCACGACGTTACAAGATGATGTTCCGATGCCGTGGCGCACCACGGAGGCGCTCCTGGCGGTGAGCGCCGTCGCCCGCTCCGAGCGCCTGGGCCCGCTGCTGCTGGAGAAGCTCCCGCTCCTGCGCCCGTTGGAGGGGCTGGACGCGGTCGCCGCCTTCCTGGTCGCCTGGACGATCCCCGAGGAGGGCCCCCGCCTGCGCCGTCACGTCGCGCGCTGGATCCGCTCGCTGGAGCGCGCCGTCGCGTGTGAGCGTCTCGCGCAGTGGAGCCTGGTCTGGGACGAGGAGCTGAAGCTGTGGAGCACGCGGACGCCGCCCTTCCCGTCGCGACCCCGCTGGCGCCCCCTGCTCGAGCCCGACGACACCCTGATGGACAACGACGAGGTGGCCACGGGGCGCTTCTACGACTGGCTGGACGCCGAGCCGCGCGTGATGAGCAGCCTGCGCGCTCAGAAGCTGGCGGAGATCTTCGCGCTCACGGCGGACCCGGAGCTGGCGCTGAGAGCGCTCGAGGCGCAGGCCGACGACTGGCTCCACACGGAGAACCTGAAGGCGTTGATCGTCATCTGCGGCGCGCTCACCGCGGCGCGCGTCCGCCCGCTCATCAACGATGGGAGCACGGCGCTCGCCCCGCTGGCGGGCGCGGTCTCCTGGCTGTCCGCGCGGGGCCACGCGGGCCGCCTGGAGCGCCTGCCCCTGCGCGATCTGATCGAGCTGGGGCGCGCGCTGGCCCTGCTGGAGACCTGCGGCGCCTCGCCCCCCGATCTGGCTGATTGTAGCGAAGACACGCGCTGGATCATGGACTTTCCGCCGGCGCTGCACCCGGTGCTCACCGATCTGGCGCGCTGGCGCCCGGACGCGGCGCGCTGGGCGGCCCAGGCCCGCGACGAGCTCAGCCCGCCCGACCCGTGCCTGGATCAGGAGATCGCCGCGATCGAGGCGCGTATCTCCCCTGAAGACGGCGACACGCCCCTGCGCCGACGCCTCGCCAGCCTGCGCGCCCGCCGGGCGGGGCCGCGCGGCCTCGACGCCCGCCAGACCCGCAAGCTGGCGGAGCGCGCCATCGCGACCGCGGACCGGGCCTTGATGGTCAGCTTCCTCGAGCCCACACGCGCCCATGCCCAGTCCGCGCTGCGCGTCACCCTCGGGCTGGACACGCTCCCCGACTGGCTCGCCCGCCCTGACCTCATCCAGGCCGCCGCCGCGCTCAGCGACACCTCGGGGGAGATCCGCGCGCTGGCCTTCCGCGTGCTCCGGCGACGCGCCGGCCCGCCCCCCTGGGACCTTCGAGAGGAGGCGCCCAACCAGCGCTTCCTGGAGGGCCTGCGCGGAAGGGGCGTCAACGTGGAGCCCTGGCTGGCGGAGCGCCAGCTGCAGGTCGCCATGCCCGGCGGCGGGCCGGTGACGCTGAGCCTGGAGCCGGACCCGCTGGAGATCCTCCAGATGGGAGCACACTTCGGCACCTGTCTCACGCCGGGCAACGCCAACTACTACTCGGCGGTCGTCAACGCCGCGGACATCAACAAGCGCGTCGTCTATGCCCGTGGTCCGGACGGGCGCGTGGTGGGGCGCTGCCTGCTCGCGCTGACCGACGCGGGCGACCTGCTGGCCTTCGAGCCCTACTGCCACCGCGCGGAGCTGGACTTTCGGGCGCAGATGGCCTCCTTCGCCGAAGGTCTGGCCCGCGACATGGGCGTCACGGTGCTGGGGGAGGGCGAGGTGCGCCGGCTGATGGCCACGCGCTGGTACGACGACGGCCCGCAGGATCTGTTCGGCGCGAAGGGCCGGCTCGCCCCTGAGGGCCCGCTCGCGACGCACCTGGAGACGCTCGAAGCGGACGCGCTGCTGCCCACGCTCCGCGCCGAGCTCCACCCTTCGCGGCTGGACGCGAGCGCCCTCTCCCGCCTGATCGCCCTGCCCGTGGTCCAACGGCGGGCAGACCTGCTCCTCACCCTGGCCCCGGAGATCCGGGCCGCGCGCGCCCTGAGCATGCTGGACCGCGCCTGCGCCGCCGCCGCCCTGATGCGCGCCGGGGAGCGCACCCAGGCGAGGCTGCTCCTGCCGACCCTGCGCGAGGGCGGGCTCGGCGGGCTCTGCTGCGGCTATCAGCAGTGGGGCGATGAGCTGGTCGAGCTCGACCCCTTCTTCGTCCTCGACATCCTCAAGCGGCGCGGTGAGCACGATTTCGAGCCCTCGGACGCCTGGTACAGCGGGCGAGCGCTGGAGGTCCTCGGCCGCCCCGTCCAGGCCCTGGAGCGCTATCGTCAGGCGCTGGAGATCTGCTGGCCCGGCTCACGGTTCCCCTGGCAAGGCGAGGCTCGGGAGCGCATCGCGAAGCTGGAGCTCCGTCGCCAGGCTCAGCGGCAGGCGTGACGGTCGAGCCAGTCGAGCACGGTGGCGATCACCCGCGCGTCGAGTAGACGATCGGGGTCCGCGTAGGCCCCGAGGCCGAGCGGCGCCTGCGTCGCCGCCAGCATGTGGTCGAGCCCAGGCAGCACCCGGACCTCCGCCTGCTCCCCCAGGAGCGCCCGCAGCCGCTCCACCTCGGGCCCGGGTGGCACCTGGAGATCGTCCTCCCCGTAGATCGCGAGCACCGGCACAGAGAGAGCCGCGATCGCCGCCTCCTGGTCATGCGCGACGTGGCTGCGCATCCACTGCCGCAGGATGTCGCCGCCCTCCGCGCCGCCCCGGTCCGCGCGCGACAGTCCGCTCAGCCAGGCGCGCTGGCCCCGGCTGGCGAGCGCGATCTCGTCTTCCTGGGCGCCCTGAGCGCTCAACACCAGCTGGAGCTGATCGCGCATCACCGCATCGACCCGGCGTGCGGGGCCAGCCAGCAGAATTACACCTGTTACACGCGGATCTTGAACCGCACGCTCGACGGCGATGTACGCGCCCTCGCTGTGTCCGACCAGGATCTGGCAGGGCCCACCGAGCTCCTGCCAGGCGGCGGCGTCCGCCGTGAGGTCGGCCAGGGTCGCGCTGCGGACGACCGCCTCGCCCTCAGGCTGGCTCTCGCCGATGCCGCGCTTGTCATAGCGCAGCACCTCCCAGCCTCGCGCGACCAGGGCGGCGCTCAGCTGGCGGAAGACACCGGCCTTCACGGGCCCGTAGTCGCCGTCCCGGGTTCCCGGCCCCGATCCGTGCAGCAGCAGCACGGTTCCACGGGGAGCCTGGCCCTCGGGCCGATCGCGTCGCCCGCGCAGGACGAGGTCCGGGCGCCTCACCGTGAGCGGCTCGACCACGACCCCAGGTGGAGGCTCCGCGATGAGCGGCGCGGGCGGCGAGAAGCCATGAACGCTGGCGATCCCCACCTCGAGCAGGCCGCTCAGCGAGAGGAGGCGCCCCTCCAGATCCACCCACAGTGTGTGTCCATGCCCGCCGGTCCAGGCGAAGTAGCGCCTCGCCTGCACCGTCTCGTCCCCGACCTGCACGGCGCGGCGCTCCCGCAAGGACAGGCCGAGCGGCACCGCGCGCCCGCTGCGCGGATCGACGGCCTCCAGCAGACGGGAGCCCTCCTCGGGGAGATCATCGATCAGCAGCGACCAGGCGAGCAGGCTGTTCCCCGCTCCTGGCAGCGCGTCCAGGTGGTAGCCGTCCACCAGCGCCTGCGCGGGCGTCGGGAGCAGCCCCCCGAGCCGCTCCAGCCCTCGCCAGCGGGACCAGCGCGTCCCCTCCCCCGCCATGCTCAGCGCGTGCCGCTCCCAGCGCGCGTCGCGATGGACCACCGCCTCCCAGCCGCCGGCCGCGTCCAGGCGCGCGTCGAGCCGGTAGCGGGCCCCATCGGCCAGCGTGGCGTCCAGGTGCTCGACCCGGTCACCCTCGTGCTCTCCCAGGAGGATCTCGCCGAGCGGCTCCCCCTCCCAGGACCTCACCGTGTAGGCCAGCGTGGTCTGACCCTCGGGGATGCTGGGCGGGCCGCAGGCGATGAGCAGCCAGAGCACCTCAGAGCTCCATGCGCTGGAAGCGGCGAATCGCCAGGGCAAGGCCAGCGCCCAGGACCAGCAGCGCGCCGAGCAGCGGCGGCAGCGGGTCGCAGGTCTCGCCCTGGATGATCGCCCCCGCCAGCGTGAGCAGGCCGCCGGGCGTCCAGGCCGCGAGCGAGGGGAAGGCTGACAGCGCGCTGAGCAGGACGAAGCCGCCACCGCCGAGGGCCGCCGCCGTCGCCTGGCTGCGCCCCAGCACGCCCCCCAGCAGGGTGAGCGTGAGCATGAGCGCGAAGAGGAGCAGGTAGATGAGGTTCAACCAGAGGAAGCCGAGCGCGTCCGGCGCCGTGAAGAGCAGCCCCGCGTAGAGCCAGAAGCCGAGGGCCGCCAGGGCCGTCCCTGCCGCCGCCACCCCGAGCTGGGCGAGCAGCTTGGCCAGCAGAAAGCGCGCCCGCCCCGCCCCTGCCCCGAGCACCAGCGTCGCCGTCCCGCCGAGCTCGGAGGGGAAGGCGCTCATGGCCAGGAGCACCAGGACGAGCGGCATCATCGTCATGTTCTCGTGGTACTGGCCGAGCGCGTCGAGCAGGTCCGGCTCCCGCGTCAGCAGGATCTCCACGCCGCGGAGCTGGTCTTCAGGGATACTCGCCAGTAACGTCGGTAACAGCGAGGCCAGCAGGGGTGACGCCAAGCCCAGGGCGGCGAACAGCGCGAGGCCAGTCCACAGCCGGAAGCTGCGATGCAGGCCGGTCAGCTCCTTGACCAGCAGCAGGCCCAGCCGCCTCACGCTGCGCCCTCCGGTGGGGTCCGCGCGGCCGGCGCCTCGCCGATGAGCTGTAGGAAGGCGCTCTCGAGGTCGGCGCGCTGGGGCGTCAGCGCGCGCAGGCCCAGGCCCAGCTCGGCGATCAGGGCCGGCAGGGCGCGCAGGGCCCGCGCCTCGTCGCGCAGGACGAGGGTCAGGGCGGGGCCCTGGGCTTGGACGGAGCTCACCCAGTCTGCATTCGACAGGGCCGCCAGGAGAGCGGCGGGATCGCCGTCGATCTCCAGGGTGCAGGCGGCCGGTCCGGCCCGCGCGACGAGGTTTGCCGGGGTGTCGAACGCGCGGATCCGCCCCGCATGCAGCACGGCGACGCGATCGCAGGCGCGCTCCAGGTCGGGCAGGATGTGCGTGCTGAAGATCACGGTCGCCCGCTTCCCGACCTCGGTGAGCAGGGCCATCACCAGCCGTCTGCCCACCGGGTCCAGGGCGGACAGGGGCTCGTCCAGGAGCAGGAGCGCGGGCTCGCCGAGCAGCGCCGCCGCCAGGGCCAGGCGCTGACGCATCCCGCCCGAGAGCGCCCCCGCCCGCTTGTTCGCCGCGTCTACGAGATCCACCCGCTCCAGCAGGCGATCCGCCTCCTGTCTGGCCACCTCACGGCGCATCCCCCGCAGCTCCCCCAGCAGGAGGAGGTGCTCCAGGACGCTCATCCAGGGGTAGAGGTCCGGGGCCTGCTGCAGCGCGCTCACCCGCCCGATCAGCAGAGGGTCCTCCGGCGAGCGCCCCAGCACGCGCAGCTGCCCGCCGCTCGGGCGCAGCGCCCCGCCCAGCGCGCGCAGGGTCGTGGTCTTACCCGCCCCGTTGACCCCGAGGAAGCCATAGACCCCCGGCCCCTCCACCCGCCAGTCCAGGCCGTCCAGCACGCGCCGCGCGCCGTACGCGTGGGCGAGCCCGGTCACCTCGACGGCGGGGGCGAGGCTCACCCCTGGGCCTCCGGCCGCTCATCGCGCCCGACGAAGAACCAGAGCACGGAGCCCATGAGCCCGACCAGGACGATCAGCGCCGCCCAGAGCGCCTTGTTGCCGAAGCGCACCCTTGAAGCGCGGGAGAGGCTCACCAGCGCGGCGATCTTCAGCCCGATCTCGAGGAGGAGCAGGGGCACCAGCAGGGGCAGCAGGGCCAGGGCAGGATCATGTTCCATCTCTCCCCCTAACCCGCGGCGGCGATCAGCTCCCCGCCGCGAGGTGCTCGAGGAGGATCTTCGCGCCGATCCCGATCAGCACGAGGCCGCCGAGGATCTCGAGCTTGCTGCCGAAGCGATCCCCCAGCGCTCGGCCGAGCATCCCGCCCGCGCCAGAGAGCAGCGCGGTGACGACGCCGATCACCCCGATGGCCAGGGGAGCGCTGAGCCCGAGCATGGGCAGGGTGAGGCCGGCGGCGAGGGCGTCCACGCTGGTGGCGAAGGCCAGGAGCAGCACAGCGGCCGGGTCCTGCGCCCGCTCCCCCGCCTCGGTCTCGGCCTCGGTCCACGCCTCGTGCAGCATGTTCAGGCCGATGCCGACCAGCAGCACGAAGGCGATCCAGTGGTCCCATGCGGCGGCGACCTGGGCCACCGCCACGCCGCCCAGCCAGCCGAGACCGGACATCCCCGCCTGAAACGCCCCGAAGAGGAGCGCCGCGCGGATCACCGGCGCCGGGCCGCGCGCGCGCGAGCCGATGCCGGCAGCGGCGGCGGTGGCGTCCATGGCCAGGCCCGCGGCGAGCAGGAGGAGGGCGATCACGGCGCCTCCGTCGACGACGAGAGCTCCGCGGCGCTGAGCAGCGCGACAAAACGCTCGGCGAACCGGTCGACCTCGTCCCAGCGGGTCAGCTCCCGGTCCTCGTCCCAGGGGTTGTCGATCTGGAGCGCGCGCTCCTCATGCCGCATGAACAGGCGCAGCAGCCAGCCGGCGCGCGAGAAGCGCAGGGCCCCAGCGAGATCCTCTTGGAGGTCCGGGGAGAATCGCGCCATCGCCAGGAAGGAGGCGGCGTCTCGGTGGGCTGCGGCGCGCTGCTCGGGGCTGCCCGCCGCCTCGAGGGTCACCGCGAAGAACGCCGTGTGGAGCGTCCGCAGGGCCTCACGGTGCCTGCGCAGGAAGCGCGCCACGCTGGACTGGTGATGCCCCAGCTGCAGGGAGGCGCCGACGATGACGCCGTCGTAGCTGTCCAGGGAGAGGTCCGGAGAGAGGTCTCGGACGTCGAAGCAGCTCACGACAAAACCGGCCTGACGGAGCCGATCGGCGACGCGCTCGGCGATCCGCCCGGCCTGGCCGTGAAGCGTCGCGTAGACGACGAGGACTCGATGAGAGCCCATGCTTACCCCTCGAGCGCGGGAGCTGCGCTGATGTGGTCTGCCACGAGCAGCCTAATCTGCTGTAAACTTCCGCGCCGCCCGTCCGTGATCCACAACCCCGGCTGGCCCGTATCGACCGGGTGTCGCGACGACGCCTATCTATGGAGGTCCGAATGCACCGTCTCTCTGCTCTTCTGCTCGCGCTCCCCCTGTCTGGCTGCAGCGCGCTCTGTGACCTGATCGGCGACTACGAAGGTTCTTTCGCCGGCGACGCCTCGGGGAATTTCACGTTGAACATCGCCGACGGCGGCAAGGACGCCGACCCCATCGCCACCGCCGAGTTCGGCGGCGACCTGGACGGCGCCGTGGCCACCGGGACCATCGGCTGTGAGAACGGCGAGCTGGTGTTGGAGATCTATATCGACGACCAGGTCTACGGCAGCTTCGAGGGCGCCATCGACGACGCGGCCTCGGGTGAGGGCACCTGGCACACCGATGACGGGAAGTCGGGCACCTGGGATATGCAGTAACACTGCTGTAACGTCTGTAAATGAATAAAGGGGGCCCAGACGGGCCCCCTCTCTCGTTCTCAGCCCTGCCGTAGACTACAGGTCGTGACCGCCCGAGGGGTGGTCGTTGCCCGTCCAGGGGTCACCGAGGAAGGGGAACTCGTCGTAGTAGTACAGGCCCGAGCTGTCCACGCCGTCGGGGATGAAGGTGCCGTCGATGAGGAAGCCGCACACCGCGGAGAGGGCCACGTCCACGACGTCGTCGCCGACGTAGCGGCCGTCCGGCCAGAAGTGCAGGCCCGTGCCCTCGAGGTTGATGCGCAGCGCCTCGAAGGCGCCGAAGGTCTTGCCGGTCTCGCCGGGGATCGCCCCGCCGAGGGCGTAGCCGTCCGGCATGTTGCCCACGGCCGGGTGGCCGGTGAGGAAGGCCAGGATCAGGTCCTCGCGACCGCCGATGCCCAGACCCTCGTCGTTCTCGGCCGGGCAGTCCGTGCCGAGGATGGCGTTCATGTAGGCGCCGAGCAGCGAGGTCTGCACGTAGGAGAGGAACTGGAGGTCATCGCTCGGATGGCTGGCGTTGAACTTGTCCTTGTCGCCGATGGGGATGACCACCTCGTTGACCAGGGGGTTGCCCAGCCGCGCGACCTGCACCCAGCCGCCGCGATCCGACGAGCTGCCCATGCCGCCGCCGCGCCGCACCGTCACCGCCTTGCGGCTGGTGGTGGTCCAGGCCGCGATGACGCGGTTCTGGTTGGTCTCGGTGGGCACCGCGCCGTCCTTCGTCAGGTTGGTCGCCGGGACCTCGATGGCCATCGTGTGGACGTTCAGGCCGAGGAGGGAGTTGTTGTTGCCCTCCGCGCTGCCCAGGTTCAGCAGGTCGAAGGTGTGCTCGAGATCGACGTAGAAGCCCTCCTGCCGCGGCCCGGCGAAGAAGCGGTAGTCGCCCTTGGTCTCGATATAGGCCTGGGTGATCGAGCCCGGCGCCGAGCCCTCGGGGTTGTAGCCGCCCGGCGAGGTGCTGTTGGTGCCGACGTTGATGGGCGCCACCTCACCGGAGCCGAGGATGGTCCCCGTGCCGCTCTCGTGGTCCACCATCGTGACCGTGTACTCCTGCACGATGTTCAGGTTCGCCCGGTCGGCCACGTCGCCCAGATTGTACAGGAAGGTGTCCGGCATCTGGAATTCGGTGGTGAACTTGAACTGGTAGCTGATGTCCTCGTGGCTGTCCCCGTCGTTGTCGATGTGGATCTCGTAGAGGACGTTGTCGTCGAAGCGGTGGAAGTTCGGCCCGCCGCCGGGCGGTTCCAGCGGGATGACGTTCATCAGGAAGACGACGTTGTCCTCGTCCTCCGGGCTCAGGAACATGTAGAAGTCGGTGATGTCGGCGGCCGGATCGAGCGAGATGGCGGGGGCCTCGCGGTGCGAGCTCGCCAGGGCCTGAGAGGCCAGGAGAAGGAGCGTGAACATGCTTGCCTCTTGTGCGCAGGGCGCGGAGAAAATTGGTTCAGAAGCGCAGAACGTAGATGTCGGCGTCAGACTCTGGATCCGCCTCGGCGGTGTAGACCGCGCCCGAGGTCGCGCTCACGCCCGTGGGCAGGCTGAGCAGGTCCAGATCGTCGACCACTTCGAAACCAGAGCCGTCCGAGGCCAGCGCCACGAGCTGCGGCGTGCCGAGGGCGGTGTAGTAGATCAGCCCCGCGTCCTCGTCCGCCGAGACGCCGCCCGGGAAGCTGGGTCGGAAGTCCGCGGCGATCTGATCGAGGGCGAAGGTGGGCAGGGCGAAGCGGTAGACCGCCGCCTTCGACGTGCTGTCCGCCGTCGCATCGTAGACGTAGAGGGCCTCACCGCTCGCCGCGGCGTCGATCTGCATCGGCTGCGAGAGCGGATAGTCGGAGTAGGCCAGCGAGGCCGCGCCCGAGCCGGAGTCCACCGAGTAGATGGCGCCGAGGCCGTCGGTGGTCATCGCCGTGACGTAGAGGGTCTCGCCGTCCGCCGCCAGGGTGACGTCGGACGGCATGTCCACGGAGCCGGCCACGCCGATCTCGCTCGGGGTGCCGCCAGCGACCGACATCTTGAAGACGCCGCCCACCGTCTCGAAGGTCTCCGTGTCCGACGCGATGTCGGCGATGTAGAGCATGGTGCCGTCCTGGGAGAGGCAGATCCCGCTCGGCAGCACCAGGGGAGCGCCCTCGTGCAGCAGCGTGACCGAGCCGTCGCCCATGTCGAAGGCGGCGACCTCGGCCTCGCCGTCGGCGTTGACGCCGACCGCGTAGACCATCTCCGTCCCAGCCACGAGGTCCGTGGCCTCTGAGAAGTCGTTGGAGCCACCGAGGGCCTCGAACACCGGGTCGGCGTCCGTGTCCGTGTCGGTGTCCGTGTCGGTGTCCGTGTCGGTGTCCGTGTCGGTGTCGGTGTCCGTGTCGGGGTCGGGCTCACCGGTCTCCGGCTTGTCCTTGTTTATCTCGACCTTACATGAGGCGAGAAGACAGAAGAGGACAGCGGAGGCGCGCAAAATGCTGGCCTGCTGCATCGGGAAGTCTCCTTTGAGCCCCCAGGGTTCGGGAGCCCGAGCAGGATACGCATCACCCACAAAGATGGATCACGAGACGAAATAATATTTATTCTATGGGGTAAATAGGTGTTCCTTCATCTGAACATGAATCCCGATCCGTGGCGCGGGTCTCGGCCCCCGCTGGTCTCCCGCCCGGTGGCGAAATAGGATCCTGCCGCACCGCCGAGATCGAGACGACCAGCCACGAGTCGAACAGCCACGAGTCGAACAGCCACGCGTCGAACAGCCAGGGCAGAGCAGAGAAGGCGGGCCGAGGAGCGAATGAAGAACGTCATCGTCGTCGCGCCATACTTCGGCGGAAACATGATCCACAACCTGCGCTGCTTCGCGGCGCTGGAGGATGTCCGGCTGGGCGTGATCACGCATGAGCCCGCCGAGCGGCTCCCTCGGGACCTCGCCGCCCGCTTCGACGGGCACTATCAGGTGGGGGACACGATGAACCCCGCGCAGCTCGCCGAGGCCGGGCGCGCCTTTCAGCGGGAGTGGGGTCATATCGACCGCCTGGAGGGCTATCTCGAGCAGCTCCAGGTGCCGCTGGGCGAGGCCCGCGACGCGCTGGACATCGACGGCATGCGCGCCGAGGCGGCGAAGAATTTCCGCGACAAGAACCGGATGAAGCGCGTGCTGGCCGAGCACGGCATCCCTGTCGCCCGCCAGGCGCTGCTCACCGGGCCGGACGACGCCCGTCGCTTCGTCGCGCAGGTCGGCTATCCCATCGTGCTCAAGCCCCTCGCCGGCGCCGGGGCGCGCGACACGATGCGCGCCAGCGACGAGGACGAGCTGTGGGCGGCGCTGAATCAGCTCCTCCCCTCCCCCGGCTCGCCGGTGCAGGCCGAGGAATTCATCCAGGGCGAAGAGCACACCTTCGAGACCGTCACGCTCGGCGGGCGCCCGGTGTGGTGGAGCTCGACCTTCTACCTGCCGGGGCCGCTCGCGGTGCTCGAGAACCCCTGGATGCAGTACTGCCTGCTCATGCCGCGCGAGGAGGTCATGCCGCACACGGCGGCCTTCCGCGAGCACAATTTTGCGGCCCTCGCCGCCCTGGGGATGCAGAACGGCCTCTCCCACATGGAGTGGTTCCTGCGCCCCGGCGGGCGCGTCGCCATCGGCGAGGTCGGCGCGCGCCCGCCCGGCGCGAACATCCTGCTGGTCAACAAGGCCGCTTATGACACCGAGATGTGGTCGAAGTGGGCGCGCCTCGTCGTGCACCGCACCTGGGACATGCCCGCCCGCAAGTACGCCGCCGGCTGCGCCTTCCTGCGCGGCCAGGGTCGCGGCAACACGATCACGGCCGTGCACGGGGTCGACGCGCTGCAGGAGCGGCTCGGCCATCTGGTCGTCGAGGCCCGCCTGCCCCGCGTCGGCCAGGCGCACTCCCGCCACTACGAGGGCGACGGCTGGGTGGTCGTCCGCCATCCCGAGACGCAGGGCGTGGTCGAGGCCCTGCGCGCCATCGTCACCGAGCTGCGGGTCGAGCTGGGCTGAGCCCGGAGGGAGCGCGTCATGGACCAGGACACCCTCGACCGGCTGGCGCTGAACGCGGCGATCGCGCAGGCGGAGAAGTCGCGCGCCGAGGGCGGCATCCCCATCGGGGCGGCGCTGATGGCCTCCGACGGGACCATCGTGGCGCTGGGCCACAACCTGCGCGTGCAGACCGGCGACCCCACGGCCCACGCCGAGACGGTCTGTATCCGCAACGCGGGCCGCCGCCGCGACTGGCACACGCTGACCATGGCCACCACGCTCAGCCCCTGCGCCATGTGCAGCGGCACGGCGGTGCTGCACCGAATCCCCCGCGTGATCATCGGCGAAAACCGAACCTTTCAGGGCCGCGAAGACTGGCTGCTGGCCGAGGGCGCCAGCGTCGTCCACCTGGACGACGCCCGCTGCGTCGGCTTGATGGAGCGCTTCATCGCCGCACATCCCGACCTGTGGGACGAGGACATCGGGGTGCCCTCAGAGAGGAGCGGCGCATGACCCTTCTGCTCCCGCTCGCCCTCGCCTGCGCCGGCGAGACCGTGGACACCGCCGGCACGGGCAGCCTCCCCGACGAGACCGGCGAGATCGTCGTCACCTACGACACGAGCACCTACACCCTCGAGACCGGGCTCTCCGCCGACACCTCCGGCACCGAGCCCGAGTCCACCCTCCTGCTCTCGCAGACGGGCGCCTGGACGCTCGGCCCCGCGGGCGGCCCCTGGACCACGATCAGCGGCGATCTCGTCGTGCTCGAGACCTATATCGAGTCCGACCGCGAGGGCTGCTCGACGACCTACGCCGTCACCGGCACCGTCAGCGAGGGGGGCTGCGAGAGCTGCGCCTATGCCCTCGAGCTCACCTTCACCTCCTCCGTCGGCAACCCCGCGCCCTGCCGCGAGTCCGACCTGCCCCAGCTCAACGAGGAGCGCGTCTACGGCTGGGCCCCGGACGAGGAGACGGTCTACCTGAACTACTACAACAGCGGCGCCTGGCTGCCCTGGTACGACGCCACGCTGGAGGGCGACACGATCCACGTACAGTGGGAGTCCGTCATCGGCGTCGTGGAGGGGACATGATCGCGCTGCTCCTGCTGGCCTGCGCGACTGCGCCGGTTGACAGCGGTGGACTGGGGCCAGACGATCTGGGCGAGCCCGACGTCCTGTCCACTCCTGACCTGAGCGACGCAGAGCTCGCGCTGCTGGCTCAGGACGCCCTCGCGCTGGCGATCCAGGTCACGGGACATCAACCCTGGCTTGGAGCGTCCGACGCGCTCGCGCCGGCCGAGGACGGCTGCCCGGACGTCTACTCGGGCGACCTCCCCTCCTACGCGGCGACCGAGCCCAATGGCTGGGGCTGGGAGGACGCGTGCAGCACCAGCGCAGGCGTCCGCTACGAGGGCTATCTCTGGTGGCTCTCCGAGATCACGGTCAATGGCGAGCTCGGCGGCTCCCCCCCCGGAAGGGCCATCGCCCAACGTTTCCTCACCGGCGAGGCGACGGTCAGCGAGGGCCTGAGTCTGCGCTACGGCTTCAACGGTACCCAGGAAGAGTCGCTCGACGTCGAGGTCGGCCGCGAGAGCTTCAAGTGGACCTACGGGAGCGACATCGACGTCGTAGCGACCGGCACGGACAGCTTCACCGAGGCGGATCCGACGCCCAATGGCTGGCGCGCCAGCGGGACGCTCACCACCCACGGCGGCGACACGCAGGACATCTCGCTGGCGATGGAGGCCTGGTTCTTTGGCCCTGTGTTGGATGACCGTCTCGACGCGCTCAGCGTGAACATCGACTGGTCCAAGGAAGACAGCGGCGACACCTGCCAGCTCGAGCCTTTCGGCAGCATGTCCGTGCGGCTGACCGACGGGACCTGGCTGGACCTGGTCTTCCTCGACGAGAGCGGCAGCGCCCTCTCTCCCACCTGCGACGGCTGCGCAACCCTCTACGTGCGCGGCCTGGAGAGCGGCACGGTCTGCGCGGACATGAGCTTCCTCTGGGACGGACGGCTGGTCCCGCCCTCGCTGGACACCTTCGCGTTGAGCGCGCGCGACATCGGGCTGGGTCCGTGAGCGCGCTGCTGGTCCTCCTGCTGAGCTGCCAGCCCGAGGAGGAGGCGCCCCCGAGCCTGGTCCGCCTCTCGCCGCGGGAGCAGCTCATCCGCCTCAGCGTGGAGCTTCGCGGCGTACACCCTGGCCCCGCCGAGCTGGAGGCCATCGACGGGGACCCGAGCCTGTACGCGGACTTCGCCGACCGCTACCTGGAGGATCCTCGCTTCGAGGGCCGCATCCGCGAGATCTTCGAGGAGCGGTGGCGGATCCGCACCGGCAAGATCCGCTTCCAACCTGGCGAGGCGGGCGTGGACGCCAGGGACGTCGTCGTGGCCGACGCCATCGCCGAGGAGCCGCTGCGCCTGGTCTCGCACGTGATCGTCAACGATCGGCCGATCACCGAGATCCTGACCGCGGACTACACCATCGCCGACCCGCTGGTCGCCGCCATCTGGGACCTCGACTACCCGGCGGACGGAGAGGGCTGGGCGGTCTCGACCTGGACCGACGGGCGCCCCGCGGCGGGCGTGCTGGCCAGCTCCACCCTCTGGCAACGTTTCCACTCCAAGGGTGGCAACGCCAACCGGACGCGGGCCAACGCCATCGCCCGCCTG
>CAZKWG010000035.1:0-22011 GCA_964556105.1 uncultured Enterobacterales bacterium
GGCCAGGGTCAACAGCAGCGAGGTCTTGCCGCTGCCCGAGGGCCCGAGCAGGGCCAGCGGCGCCCCCGGCTGCGCCGCGAGGTTCACGCCGACCAGCACCGGCTCGCCCCCGCGCGCGACGCTCAGCCCCTCCGCCCGCAGGCCCGCCGCCCGCGGTGAGGCGGCCATCAGTACACGTCCGGGCCCGTCGTGACCGTCGCGTTGCGGTAGGGGTCGGCGACGATCTCGGCCGGCTGCCCGTCCCCGTCCAGATCCACCAGGGCCGTGATCTTGAAGCTCGGAATCCACCCACCCGTGGTGGTGACCCAGTAGCCGCCGCGCGTCGGGGCGGTGGGGGCCCAGCCGATCCCGCTCCAGCAGGCGTCCGTGACCCAGTCGTAGGGGGCGCTCGCCTGGGCGCGGGCCTGGGCCTCGCTGCCGCAGGCGGCGAAGCGGCGGGTCTCGTTGTAGGCGCGGACCTGGGCCGAGCGGAGGCGCTCGACGTTCTGGCGCACCTCCTCGCGCAGGCGCTGGTACTCCGCCTCGCGGGCCTCGCGGGCGGCCAGCTCGCGCAAGGCCGCGCCGAAGCCGCCCGGGGGAGCGTGCCAGGCGCTCTCGACGGTGAGCTGGCGCCCCTGGGCGGAGACCCCGAAGGAGACGCCGGAGAGGGCGCTGGCGGCGACCCGCGTGTCGTGATCGACGAAGCGGCTGGCCAGCGGGCTGCTGCCCACGGTGCGCATGGTCTGGGCCACGTCCAGGTAGAGGTAGACGGGGGGCCCGCCGCTCAGGTCGCCGCGCACCTTCGCCGGGAGCTGCGCGGTGAAGCTGGTCTGCCCGCCCGTGAGGTCGCTCTTCAGGGTCGCCATGCGCCCCGCGCCCACGGAGACCACGAGGTGCTGGCCCACCAGCCCGACGGCGAAGGTGTCGTTGAAGTACCAGCTCTGGCCCTCGATCTTGTCGGTCGAGATGCTCATGCGCGCGTCGCGCAGGCGGGCGGTGACGGCGTCCAGCATGCTGGCGGCCTTCGCCGCGTCCTTCACCGGCACCCAGGCCGCCACGTCCGGGGTCTCGCCCGCCGCGAGGGTGACCAGGGTGATGGGGCCGCCCAGGTTCTCGACGATGTCGCTCTGCAGGTCCACGCCCCACTCGTCGCGCAGCCCGCGGGCCAGCTCGTCCAGCTCGCGCGCGGTCTCGGGATCCTGGCGCGCGGCGGTCCACAGGGACTTGTAGTCCAGCCCCAGGCGCGCCACCGCCAGCGCGCTGCCGCTCACCTTGCCGCTGAGCCCGTCCGGCCCGCCCACCAGCGCGCTCGGGGTCTCGGTGGTCTGCAGCAGCACCAGCTGGCTGTCCAGAGCCTCGTTGGTCAGGCGCGCCGCGTAGCCCGCGCCGGCCGCGCCCAGGCTGCCGAGCAGCTCGGCGGCGTCGCGGTCGGCCTCCGCCCAGGCCTGCGCCATCGCCTCCGGGCTCAGGTAGCCGAAGAGGTGCCAGTCCTCGGTGACGGCGTCGAGGACGTCCTTGAAGCTGGGGCGGTTCAGCAGGGCGTCCGAGCGGTCGCGGTCCAGGAAGACGCGCAGGGCGGTGCCGGCGTCGAAGTCGCTCCGCGGGGAGACGACGGCCACGAGGTAGTCGTCGTCCAGAGAGAAGGCGCCGCGCTGCTCGACCAGGAAGCCTGGGTGGGCGCCGAACGTGGTGGGCTCCAGGCTCACGCCCTCGCCGGCCAGCAGGCGCGCCACGAAGAGGCTGGCCGCCTCGCCGTCGGTGACCGGCAGGAAGAGGTAGTACTCGGCCGCGTCGGGGTCCAGGGCGCCCCCCACCGCACCGCCCCAGGGGCGGGCGAAGTCCAGCCCCGTGCTCTTCCAACCCTGGGGGTCGTCCACCTTGAAGCCGAAGGTCTGCTCGAAGCGCGCGCGCAGCTCGGCCTCGGCCGGGTCGGGCGGCGCGTCGGGGAGCCCCTCGCCCAGCGCGCGGAATTCCAGCGCCAGATCGGCGAAGCCGCGCATCACGAACAGGGCGCCGGTGTCCGGCGGGAGGCGACGGGCGATGGCGTCCACGCTGCCGCCGCGCAGGGTCCACCAGAACCAGACCCCCACGCCCGCGGCCACGACGGCGACGCCGCCACAGCCCAGCACGAGGAGGGCGATGATGATCCCGATGACCCGACTGCGCTTCAAGGGAGGCTCCTTCAAGGACGCGCGACCGCGCGCCGCTCGAAACTTGCGCTATCCAAGGGTAGCATGGGACGCAAAGGAGACTGGATGGCCTGGGACGGGTGGAAGCGGCTGGTCGGAGCGCTGCGGCGGGACGGGGACCTGCTGGACCGGCCAGATCTGAAGCGCGCGACGCTCGACGCGATTCTTGGCCTTGTACGCCGTGGAGCGCGCGACGACGTTCGTCTGCCCCTGAGCGTGGAGGTCCAGATCACCGTCGCCAGCGGCGCGATCGGCGTGGTGCGCGGCTTCGTCTCGGATCCCGCCTTCGCGCGCGAGCTGGAGGACGAGCTCCGAAACCGCCTGCCCACGCTGAGCGGCGCGCTCCCGCTCCTGCGCTTCGCCGTCCACGAGGGCGAGCGGGATCAGGTCAGCGCGCGGGAGCTGGCGCTCGAGGCCGCCGGCTGGCTGCGGGTCGAGGACGGCGATCGCGCCGGGCAGCTCACGGCCCTGGGACCGCGGCGCGCCGAACATTTTCTGGGCCGCGGCGGCGGGGATCGCGCCCTGCCCAACGACGTGGTGCTCACCGACGCCCTGCCCTTCGTCAGCCGCCGCGCCGCCGTGCTGCGTCGCAGCGGGGTCCAGTGGGAGCTGGAGCCGCTCGATCAGGGGGAGGATCTGGAGGTGCTCACGGCCTCGGGCCCGGTGCGCCCACGGAACACCCTCTCCGGCCGCCTCGCGGTGCAGCCGGGCGAGGCGATCCGCTTCCTCGGCCCAGGCGCCCAGGCGCTGACGGTGCGGCTGGTCGATGGGCCGCCCGAGGAGGCGTCGTGAGCGCGGTCCGGCGCGTCTCGGGCCAGGACACCTTCGAGATCGATCTCGGGCAGCTCGCCGCCGAGGGGCTGCTCGGCCGCGCCCGTCGCCTGCTGGCCGCGGCGGAGGACGAGATCACGCCCGAGCAGGTGGGTCGCGCCGTCGTCGCGGTGATGCGGGCCTGCAAGCAGCGCCATGTGGACGGCCGGCCGCTGGTCTGGAACGCGTACACGATATTCCTCTCTCTCGACGACCACGAGACCCTGCGCCCGCTGGAGCGCGCCCTGCACGAGGGGCTGCTGGGCGCCGTGACCCAGGAGCGCGCGCGGCTGCGGGCGGACATGGTGGGGCCTGTCGAGCTGCGGCTGCGCTGCGATCGCGAGGCGCCGCTCGCGCGGGGGCGCCTGGTCGTCCGCGCCCGCTTCGAGCCCGGCCGCCTGGACGAGATCGTGGCGGGAGACCTGACCATCCGCGCGCCGGAGCCCGCCGCCGCCGTCGAGCCCACCCGCCGCGTCGCCGAGCAGAGCGGCCGCCTGCGCCTTCGCTGGCTCGATCAGACGCAGGCGCTGCCGCTCGGCCAGACCCTGCTCCTCGGCCGCCCCCACCCCAGCCCCCCTGCCGGCTTCGTCCCGCTGCTCGGGGCGGACAGCCGGTGCAACCGCGTGCAGCTCCAGATCGTGGCCGACGCCGAGATCGTCACGTTCACCCGCCCCCCGGACGCGAACCCGGTGCAGGTGGACGGCGCCCTGCTCGCCCCCGGCGCCCGGCTGGTCGTGCAGCACCTGCCGGTGACGGTCGTGCTCTCCGGCGGAGCGCTCACGCTCAGGGTGGAGCGGGCGTGACCCTCCGATGAGACGCCTCACCACCCTGCTGGAGCTGCTCGCCGTCCTGATGGTGCTGGGGGTGGTGCTCCTGCTGGGCCTGCCTGCGGCGGTAGACGGGGCGCTCTGGCAGGCTTCGCTGCGCGGCAGCATCCACCCTGAGTTGTTGCCGCAGCGCAGCGAGGAGGCCTTTCGGGCGCTGGCCTCGCGGGGAGGCGCGCAGTGGGCGGGGGGGATCGCGCTCCTGGTGCTCGGGCGGCTCCTGGCCACGCGGCGGGCGGGCGAGCACCTGCTCGCGCCGCTGCTGCTGCCGGCCGTGGCGACGATGTCCGGGCTCGGGCTGTGCCTGCGCTTCGGCTACGCCGACCCGCTGCACGCGAAGCTGTTGCTGGCGCCAGACTGGGCGGAGGGAGCCCTGATCGGCGGGATCATCGGCCTCCTGATCCTGGCGCCGAGGCGCGACCCAGTGGAGCTGGCGGTGCGCGGGCGCTGGTGGATCCTCGGGCTGGCCCTGTCCGTCTTCGGCCTGCTGCGCCTCTCGGCCCCGGTCAACGGCGCGCACATCACCCTGTTCGGGCTGCTGCAGCCCATCGAGGGCGTGAAGATCGCGCTCGTGTTCTTCCTGGGCGCCGAGCTCGGGCGGCACGCCGCGCAGCTCCGCTATCAGCGCAGCGGGCGGTGGATCCCGCTGCCGCGCCCCGCCCTGCTGCTGGGCGCGGTGCTGGCGCAGGCCGCGCTGACGGCGGGCCTGTTCGTGGTGAACGATCTCGGTCCGACCTTGATCCTCGGCCTGGTCTTCCTCGGCGTCTACGGCATGGTCACCCGCTCCTGGGTCGAGCTGGCCATCGTGGGCGCGCTGGGCCTCACGGCGCTGGCGCTGGCCATCGCCTGGCCGGACCTGCTGCCGGCGACCATCGCGCTGCGGGTGCGCATGCTGGTGGACCCCTGGATGAACGGTGATCCACGCGGACTTCAGCTCGCGAGCTCCCTCTGGGCGATGGCGGCGGGCGGGACCCAGGGTCAGGGGCTCGGAATGGCCGCCTTCGCCACCGTGCCAGAGGGGCACAGCGATCTGGCCCTGGCCAACCTCACGGAGAGCCTGGGGCTGCGCGGGCTGCTGCTCTACGGGGCGGCGATGGCGGCCGCGCTCTGGTCGGCGTTCTCGCTGGGCGCGCGCAACCGCACCCCGGAGCGGATGCTGCTGGCGGCGGGCCTGGGCTGGCTCCTGCTGGCGCAGCTCCTGGTCATCGGCTTCGGGACCACGGGGCACCTGCCGCTCACCGGCGTCGTCGCGCCCTTTCTGTCCGCCGGGCGCAGCGGCACGGTGGCCTTCTTCGCCCTCGCCGCGCTGCTGCTGCGGCTGGGCGCGGCGGGCGCGCGGGCGCGGGAGACCGATGAGCTGCGCGAGCTGCGCGCCGGCCTGCGCTCCGGCGGGGCGCTGGCGGCCCTCGCCCTGCTCGGCCTGATGGGGGCCTTCGCCAGCCGCGCCGTCGTCGAGCGGGACAGGATCAGCCTGGCCTTCGCGCTGCAGCTCAACCGCGACGGCACGGTGCGCCTGGCCAGCGATCCCCGGCTGGAGGAGATGGCGGGCCGGCTCCGCCGCGGCGAGCTGCTCGACCTGCAGGGGCGACCGCTGGCGGCGACGGATCCGGCCAGCGGGGCGCGCTCCTGGCCGCTCGGCGACGCGCTGGGGACGGTGCTCGGGCCCTTCGGCGCCGAGGTCACGCTTCCCGGCTGGTCGCTGGAGCGGCTGCACGACGCGCGTCTGAGGGGGCTCGGGGAGGCGCTCGCGCCGCGCACGGCCTGGGTGGCGCGCACGGCGCAGGGCAGCCGGGTGGTCCACCTCCAGGAGGGGCCTCCGGACGAGACGGGCCGGGCGGAGGCCCAGGCAAAGGCGGGCGAAGGGAGCGTCATCGCCACCCGGCTCCTCGGGCGCGACTACAAGCCCCTGTTGGGGTTGCTGCGCCAGACGCCCCCCGACCGGGAGCCCACGCTGGCCGCGCTCGCCGCCGACATCCCCGCGCGCTCGCTGCGGCTCAGCCTGGACGCCGACCTTCAGCGGGCCGCCTCTGCGGCGCTGCGGACGCAGCTCGCGCGGCGAGGTCTGGCCGGCGCGGCGGCGGTGATCGACGTGGACACGGGGAGGGTGCTGGCGCGGGCGCAGTGGCCGGACCTGGACCCGGGCGCGCCCGAGGCGTGGCGGGAGGACTTCCTGAGCGCCGACCCGGAGACGCTCGGCTGCTACGGGCCCTGGCGCGACAAGACCGGCGTCGGCGGGTTCTTCCAGGCCGGATCGGTCTTCAAGATCTTCACCGGGCTGGCCTGGCTGCGCTCCGGCGCCCCGACCGCGGGCGAGGGCTGCGCGACCCGCGGCCTGGAGACGAAGAGCTGCCGCGCCTGCCCCGACGGGCGCGGCTGCTTCCAGGCGCCGGGCTGGGGGCGAGCCATCCACGACGCGCACGGCGGCGGGCACGGCGCCATGGACCTGACGGACGCGCTGGAGGTTAGCTGTAACGCCACCTTCGCGCAGATCGGGCTGGAGCTGGGCCCGGAGCCGCTGCGCCAGCTCGTCGCCGATGGCCTGGAGGTGGACTGGAAGGGCTCCTTCGAGCCGGGGCCCGCCGGCTCCTTCGCCCTGGCCAGCACGGCCTACGGCCAGGGGGCGGCGCGCATGAACGTGCTCCAGGCGGCGCGCATGATGGCGGCGGTCGGCGCGGGCGGCATCTATCGGCGTTGTCCCTCCGACCTCCGCCTGGACGCCCCCTGTGAGGAGCACCCCCTGCTCGCCGACACCGCGCAGGCCGGCGCGCTGCTCAGCGGCCTGAAGCGGGTGGTCGACGAGGGGACGGCGCGGCGAATGCCCAGCTTCGACGGGGTTCGCCTCTACGGCAAGACCGGCACCGCCACCGATGAGGGGCGCCGGGACGAGGCGCCCTACGGCATCCGGCAGGGCGCGGAGGCGACCCCGCACGCCTGGTTCGTGGCCCTGGCCGAGCCTGCTGGCGTGGAGCCCTGCGCGATCCAGGCCCCTGGGCGCCTCGCCGTCGCGGTGGTCCTGGCCCGAGCGGGATACGGGGGCGAGGCCGCGCTCCCCGTGGCGGCCGAGATCATCGGCGCGGCGCGCGAGCACGGGTATTTTGGCGACCTCTCCCGATGAACCTCTTCCTCCCCGGTCATGAGCTCGTAGAGCGGCTTCGGTACAGCCCGGAGCAGCGGCGCTCGGTCTGGCGGGCGAACGTGGACGGCCAGCCCTGCGTCACGCGCATCCTGCACGTCCCCGTAGATCCCGCCTTGGAGGTCGTGATTCGCCGGGCGGCGCTCGAGGGCCGCGGTCGCCTGTCGGGCCTGCACCGCGATCTGGAGAGCGTGCTCCAGGGCTATCAGGTGCTCGCCACGCTCGGCGATCTGGCGGGCGCGCCGGAGGTGATGGCGGCGGGGCTCGGCCTGGACGCGGCGGACCCGGCGGTCGGCTACCCCTATGTCAGCGTGGGCTGGGCCGACGGCGAGACGCTCGACGCCCTCTTCGCGCGGGGCGCCCCGGCCTCGGTGGTCGAGCAGGCGCTGCTGGCGCTGCTCCGGCTGCTCGGTCAGCTCAGCGCGCGCGGCGTGGCGCACGGCGACGTCAAGCCCTCCAATTTTGTGCTCTCTCCCTCGGGTGAGCTGCACCTCATCGACCCCGACACCCTGCGCCACGTCCCCGCGGACCCCGGCTTCGTGCGCGTCCACGACCGCACCCCCGGCTGGGCGAGCCCAGAGCAGCTCGAGGCCGAGCCGCGCCTGACCCTGGCCAGCGATCTCTACAGCTTCGGGCTGATGGTCTGCCAGGGGCTCACGGGTCTTCGTCCCGGTCAGCCTGGTTTTTCGCTCGATCGGCTCCCGCCCCGCTGGCGCCCCGTCGTGGACGCCTGCCTGCGACCGGACGCGCTCGCCCGTCCTCGCGCCGAGCGCCTGCTCGAGGCCCTCGCCTCGCCGGGCGCGGCGCTGCTGGAGGACCTCCCGCCGGTCGAGCCCACCACGCGGGTGCCCGAGCCACAGGTGGCCTCGACGCCGAGCGCGCCCCCGCCCGCGCTGGTCGCGGCTCCTCCCCCGGCACGTCCCCGCCGCTCCGGCTTGCGGCTGGTCCTGGGATCGGCGCTCGGCCTCAGCCTGGTGGTCAGCGGCGGCGCGGGCACCTGGGCGCTGGTGCGCCGCCACGACGCCGACCTGGCGGCCACCGAGGTCTGGCGCGATCTGCGCGTCTACAAGACCCAGTGGAGAGAGAACACGGACAAGAACCTGGACGCGATCGTGGAGAGCGCGGACAAGGCCGTCCTGCTCTGGCCCACGCCCGAGGCGCTCGGACTACAAGCCCTGGTCAGGGTCTGGGATCAACGCTGGCACTATGTGGCCAGCGCGCGCCCCTGGGACGCCGAGGACTTCGCCGCCTCGGACGCGGTGGTGAGCGCGGCGCTGGAGGCGGGCCCGACCCTGGGGGCGCTCGCCGCGCGGGGGGTGCTGGACGCGGGGGCCTGCAGGAAGATGCCCGTCGAGGATGGCATCGCGCGGCATCGGCGCTGCGAGGAGGCCATCGACACCCTCTCGCGCGCCGAGGCGATGGCGGCGCCCGAGCCCTGGCTGGCCCTGGAGCTGGCCTGGAACCGCGTCATGGCCCTGGCCGCGCTGGCGCAGATCTCCGACGCCGCGCGCGCCGCCGAGCTGCGCCGCCAGGGCCTGCGGGTCTGCCAGGCCGCGCGCACCCACCTGAGCGACGCGCCGGTGAACAACTGGTACATCGCGTCGGACTGCCTCGAGCTGGCCGGCGCCACGGACGATGTGAACGAGTTCATCGCCTGGGCGGACTGGCTTCAGGACACCGTCCCGACCCGCAGCGGCCAGGACCGCGACGTCTCGCAGGCGCGCGTGGCGCGGCAGATCACCCAGGCCACCCACCCCGACTGCGGGAAGCTGGCGGTGCGGCGCGACGGGCTGCCCGACCTCAGCGTGTCGGCCTGCGAGGGCGACCGGACGGATCTCTGCCGCGCCCTCGCCCTGGCGGCGCTGGGCTGCAGCTCGCCGCTCTGGCGGGGCTGCCTGGACCCTCAGGAGGACCTGCCCTGGGACGCCGTGGACGCGGGGATCCGCGCGCCGCTGCGCGAGAAGTGCCCGGGAACCTACGATATGCGCGATCTTCCGCCCGCCGCGGTGCGGGGGCTGTGGCAGAGCTGGCCCGGCCTGCTGTTCAGCCCGGAATGATCGAGGTGGAGCGGCTGCTGGCGCTGCAGCGGCAGCTGGACGGCCAGCGGACGGCGTCCGAGCGCAACCGGCTCGGGCAGTTCGCTACGCCGCCCGAGCTGGCCGCCGCGGTGGTGCGCCTCGGCCTGTCCTGGCTGGACGATCCGGCGCCGATCCGCTTCTTCGATCCGGCCCTGGGGCTGGGGATGTTCTATGCTGCGTTGCAGCAAAGTGGCCGCCCCCTCGGCGACGCGCAGGGGGTCGAGCGGGATCCCCGCTTCGTCGAGGCCGCGCGCGCGCTCTGGCCGGAGCTGGAGGTCATCGAGGGCGACTTCACGCGGCAGGCCCCGCGGAGCCAGGCCACCCTGCTGGTCTGCAACCCGCCCTATGTGCGCCACCACCACCTCTCCAAGGAGGATAAGTATAGGATCATCCAGGAGATCTCGCGACGTGAAGGCGTCCTGATCTCCGGGCTGGCCGGGCTGTACAGCGCCTTCCTGCTGCTCTCGCGCGGCTTCATGGCCGAGGGCGGCGTGGGCCTGTGGCTGGTGCCCTCGGAGGTGCTGGACGTGGGCTACGCGGGCGTGGTGCGCCGCTTCTTGAGCGAGCGCGTCACCCTGCTGCAGGTCCACCGGATCCATGCCTCCGACCTGCAATTCTCGGACGCGCTGGTCAGCTCGGCCGTGCTGGTCCTGCGCAACGCGCCGCCGCCCGCCGGTCACCGGGTCCGGCTGAGCTGGGGCGGGCTCCCCGACGCGCCGCAGGGACAGCGGGAGATCGGCTTGGACGCGCTCTCCCGGGCGGAGCGCTGGGGTCCTCTCGCGCGCGAGGCGCCCCCGGAGGTGCGCGCCGGCACGCCGCTCGGCGCGCTCTTTGAGATCCGTCGCGGCGTCGCCACGGGCGCCAACGCCTTCTTCGTGCTGCGTCGCAGCAAAGCGGCCGCGCTCGGCCTGCCGGCGGAGCAGCTCCGGCCCTTCCTGCCCGGCCCGCGCGGGCTCGCCACGGACGAGATCCTCGCCGACGCCGACGGCTGGCCGCGCCTGCCCGATCCCCTCGCGCTCATCGCCTGCGATCTCGACGAGCCCACCCTCTCCGCCCGCCACCCCGCGCTGTGGCGCTACCTCGAGGCGGGCCGCGAGACCGTCGGCGCCCGCTACCTCTGCCGGCACCGCCGCCCCTGGTACGCCCAGGAGCGGCGCGCCCCCGCCCCGCTGCTCTGCTCCTACATGGGCCGCGGCGCCCGCCCCTTCCGCTTCGTGCTCAACCGCTCGCGGGCCCTGGCGCCCAATGTCTGGCTGGGCCTCTACCCGCGGCCGGCGCTGGCGGCGCAGATCCAGCAGAGACCTGAGCTGCTGCGCGCGATCCGCGACGAGCTTCAGGCGTTGACCTTGGATGATCTTCAGCAGGAGGCGCGCGTCTACGGCGGCGGCCTCTACAAGCTGGAGCCGCGAGAGCTGGGGCGCCTGCGCCTGCTCACGGCAACATCGCCCCCACCGTCCAGCGCACCTCCAGCTCCGGGAGCTGGACCTCGCGGCGCTCGGCGAGCAGGGTGACGACGCCGTAGCCTTCGGGGCTGGGCTCGGTGTGGACCTCGAGGCGCCGGCCCTCGACGTCGACGATCCAGTACACGGGGACGCCGGCGCGGGCGTAGACGGGGGCCTTGCGGTGGTCGCGCTCCAGGGAGCTCACGGCGACCTCGATGACCAGCAGGACGTCGGCGCCGGTGGGCAGGCGGCCGCGGTAGCTGGCGAGGGGGCCGCGGAGCACGGCGATATCGGGCTCGGGGCGGCTGTCTTCGGTGGCGGCGAGAGGATCCTGCGCGTAGACGGCGCGGCCAGAGCCATAGGCGTCGCGCAGCAGATCGAGCAGGTAATTCTTGATCCAGACGTGATCAGCGCTCTGCGGGGACATCAGCTCCAACACTCCTTCAATGAGCTCGAGGGGCTCGTCCTCGGCGAGCAGCCCGACCTCGACCATGCGGTCCACCTCGGACGCGGTGAACCGGCGCGTGGCGATGACGCTGGCGGCGGTCATGGAGACACCTCCCAGGCCAAGTATAACCACGGTGGGCCGGCTCGGATAAGATGGGCGCATGGCCCGCGCGCTGGACAGCACCCTCGCCGACCTGCTGCCGCCGGAGCTCCGCGACCGCCTGGCGCTGCAGCTCGAGGAGCTGGAGCGGCACGTCGGCGCCCTGCCCGAGCGGGCGATGCGGCGGGCGCTGATCGCGGCGCGGGTCGAGGCGATGGGCGACTCGGAGCTGGTGGGGATGCTCACCCTGCTGGTGAGCCGCGTGTCGGAGGGGCGGCCCGGCGCGCGGGTGCTGCTGATCGAGCTGGCCCTGGACGAGAGCGTGATCTCGACGCTCTCCTATGAGCGAAAAGCGGCCGCCTACGCGCTCGCCAGCCGGGTGGGGGCGCAGGGGGTCGCGCGCATGTTCCTGAGCGCGCAGCCGCGGGAGAACCTCACGGCCGAAGAGGCGATGCAGGACAACGAGCACCTCTCGCTGCCGCTGGGGCTGCGGCGCACGGCGGCGCGGACGACGAACCGCTTCCTGCTGGACCGGCTGGTCCATGACCGGGATCCGCGGGTCATCGCCATGTTGCTGGACAATCCTCGGGTGGTGGAGCGCGACGTGGTCCGCATCGCCGCCATGCGCCCCACCCAGCCCGACGTGCTGGCCGCCCTGGCGCGCCACGCCCGCTGGTCGAGCAATTACCGGGTTCGCAAGGCCCTGGCCTGCAATCCCTACACGCCTCGCCCCACCGCGATGCGCCTGCTGCCCGGTCTGCTGGTGCAGGATCTGCGCCTGGCCCTGCAGACCGCCAGCCTGGACCCCCTGGTGGAGGACGAGATGCGTCGCCTGCTGGGGCTGCGCGCCGCGCGGCGGCCGGTCGCGGAGCCCACCGCCGACACCGACGCCGAGATCGAGGCGCTGGTCGCCGAGCTCGGCGCCGAGCTGGAGGACGCCCGCGAGCACCAGGAGGAGGCGCCGACGAACCCCTTCGAGGAAGAGGACGGGGACGCGCTTCGCGACGAGATCGAGGCGCTGATCGCGGCCGGGCGGGACGGCTTCACGCTGCGGCCCGTCGAGGACGAGGACCCCTTCGAGCAGACCTAGGTCGACGTGGTCTTCTCGCGGGCGCTCTGCTTGACCTCATCCGTGGGCGTCACGTCGATCTCTACACGCTTCTTGTCCTCGTCCGGCGTCGTCATGCCGTCCTTGAAGGCCTTGACGCCCTTGCCCATCTGGCCGAGCACGTCCGGGAGACGGCCCACGCCAAAGAAGATGAGCACCATGATCAGGATGACGATCAGCTCTGTTGTGCCGAGGCTTCCGATGGCGAGGTACATGACCTTCCTATAGCCACCGCTCCTGGGACTGGCCACCCGAGAACACGACCCGACCGTCGCGGATCACGGTGTGGGCGCGCGGGAAGCCCAGGTTCTGGACCAGGCCCGCCACCTGCGCGGGCTCGCCGGGCGGGGGCGCGAAGAGCGCGAGGTCGGCCACGCTCGTGAGCCCGAGCCAGCCGAGCTCGGGACGACCGAGGGCGGCGCCCGCGTGGCGGGTCACGCCGAGCACGGCCTCTTCGACGGTGAGCCGCTGGAGCAGGGTGGCGAGGGTGGCGCAGGCCCAGAGGTCGTGGACGGGGGAGGAGCCCGGGTTCAGGTCGGTTCCGATGGCCATCGGCACACCGGCGGCGCGCAGGGCGACGACGGGCGGACTCGTGTCGCGCAGGTAGAGCTGCGCGCCGGGGAGCAGGACGGCCACGGTGCCGTGGGCGGCGAGGGCGGCGACGCCGGCCTCGTCGAGGCGCTCCAGGTGGTCGGCGCAGGTGGCGCCCAGGCGCGCGGCGGCCTCGGCGACGCCGGTGTAGGCGATCTGCTCGGCATGCACCCGCGGCTTGAGCCCGAGCGCCTTGCCCGCCTCCAGGATCGCGACGGCCTCGTCGAGCGTGAACGCGCCGACATCGCAGTAGACGTCCACCGCCTCGGCCAGCGGCGCGCAGCGGGGGAGCTGCTCGTCCAGGATCTGGCGCACATAGGCGTCGCGCCGATGGCGGTAGTCGGCGGGGATCGCGTGGGCGCCGAGGAAGGTGGGCACGACGCGCACCACGTCGGCGCAGGCGGCCGCCGCGGAGAGCATGCGCGCCTCGGGCTCGGGCGCGAGGCCGTAGCCGCCCTTGATCTCCACCGTGGTGACGCCGCGGGCGAGGAAGCGGCGCAGCCGGGCGCGGGCCAGGGCGGCGAGGGCGGCCTCGTCGGTGGCCCGGGTCGCGGCGACCGTGGAGAGGATCCCGCCGCCGGCCTCGAGGATCTCGGTGTAGGTGGCCCCGGCCAGGCGCCGTCGGTGCTCGTCCGCGCGCGAGCCGGCCCACACGGCGTGGGTGTGGGGATCGACCAGCCCGGGGAGGCCGATCAGGCCGCGGCCGTCGATCGTCTGGTCGGCGTCGGGCGCGTGCGCGCTGGGGCCCAGATAGACGACCTTTTTATCGGAAAAGGCGATGGCCGCCCCGTCGAGCGCGCCGAGATCGTCTACGCCAGGAGCGCAGGTATAAAGACGAGAGATGTCGTGGACCAGAAGTTCTGCGCGCATGTGAACCCAGCCTCGGGCTATCGCACCGTAGAGCGTGCCTGTGAAGTCTGACTGCGATCCGCTCCTGGAGCGGCTATATTCTCGGATAGGAGGCTCTGCCGTGCTCCGAACCCTGCTCTTGTCCGCCGTGGTCCTCGTCTCTGGTCTCGTGAGCCGGGTCGCGGAGGCCGGCCGGCCTGCGCTCGACCCGCAGAACCGGGTCCACGCCGGGCTCAGCGTCGCCGGGGGAGAGCTCTTCGACGCACCCTCCTTCGGGGCCGCCTTCGGCTTCGACAGCCGGATGACGCGCCTGCTGAGCGTAGACGTGGGCGGCTTCGTCAGCCCCATGGCGCTGGGCGAGGTGCCGGCGAGCTTCGAGGAGGCCGGCAGCTCCATCTATCTTCGGCACGGCCTCTATGTGGCGCCCGGCTTCCGCGTGCCTCACCGGGCGCGCGAGGGCCTGAACTGGGACGTGCTGGCGCGCCTCGGCTTCGCCGGTGTGTGGTGGACGGACGCCCAGGCCACCGCGACGCGGCTCGGCGATGACTACCTGGTCGGGCTCGATCCGGCGCTGCTCGGGGGCATCGACCTCGTACTGCGGCAGGGCAGCTTCGGCGCCCGCCTGGGGGCCAAGGCCTTTGGCTTCGCGCCCTTCTCGCAGACCACCCTGGAGCCGGTCGCGGTGCTGCGGCCCCAGGGCGCGGCGGAGCTGTTCTTCCAGTGGTGAGCGGCTCCCGAGAGGGAGCCCCTCCGAGCGCTCATGGGCAGATGGTCTCTTCCCAGGTGTCGGTGTTGTTCTCGGCGTGACAGTCCGTGACGGCGCCGTCCTCGTTGATCTTGGCCACGAAGCCGTAGAGCGGCGTGGGCAGACCCTCCAGGTTCACCTCGATGGAGGAGGAGCGGTAGCCGGCGGCGATGGGGCTCGAGTAGGTCGTGTTCCACACGGAGACGTTGCCCGCGTCGGTCATCGCCAGCAGCTCCACGTTGAGCGCGCTGTCCAGGTTCAGCGTGCCGCCGTTGGAGACGGCCAGCCAGACGGTGACCTTGCCCTCGGCGCAGTCGTCGGCGCAGACGTCCAGGATCTGCACCATCGGGTCGGGCTCGCCGCCGCCGGAGACGGGGGTGATGTCGCCGGAGCGGAAATTGTTGTATCCGGCGATCCAGTTCGTCTCGGGGTAGGCGGGGATGCTGACGTCGTCCTCGACGTTGGTGATGCTGTAGGCGTGCTCGTTCCAGACGGGGCGGCCGCTCATCCAGGTGTTGTCGCGGTCGCCGACGACGCGCACGCCGTTCTCCGAGCCGGAGTAGGCGCTCGACGTGTAGATGATCTCGGCGTGCCCGTCGTTGTCCACGTCGGCGATGGCGGGGTACTCCGAGCAGGTGGCGGAGCTGTGCTCCGCCTCGGTCAGCTTCACCGCGCCGGTCGCGCCGTCGTAGACGTAGAGGTTCTGCTCGTCGGCGTAGACGACCTCGGCCTTGCCGTCGCCCTCGAAGTCGAAGACGGCGGAGCCGGTGAAGCCGGACGAGTAGTCGATGGTGGTGGTGCGCCAGAGGATGCTGCCGTCGGCGTCCAGCACGATGTACTGACCCATGCCGGCGACGCCGATCTCCGGGCCGCCGTCGCCGTCGAAGTCGGCGATGGTGGGCGGGCCGCTGGTGGAGCCGGTGTACGAGCCGTTCCACAGCACCGTGCCGTCATCGTCCTGCAGGCGGATGTAGCCCGTGTTGGTGACGACGATCTCTCCGTAGACGTCATCATCGAAATTGCCGACGGCGACGAAGCCGTCGGACTGGCCGTTGTACCAGAGGGTGTTCCCGTCGGCGTCGTAGAGGGCGTTGCCCACGACCGCCTCCTGCACGCCGTCCTGGTCGATGTCGGCGATGACGCCCATGGCGGCGGCCCAGCCGCCGGAGTAGCCGGTGCCGGAGCCGTAGGCGCCGATGCCGCGGCGGGAGCCGGTGGCGCCATCCAGGATGATGTTGCCCAGCACGACCTCGGGCGCGCTGTCGCCGTCGAGATCGCCGATGGCCACGGCGCCGCAGTAGCCGTTGGACACGCCGGTCGCCGTCCACAGCGTGCTGCCGTTGCCGCGCAGGGCGATGGTCTGGGAGACGCCCGCCGCGACGATCTCCGGCCGCCCGTCGCCGGTCAGGTCGCCGAGGGCGGGGGTCATCGGCTCGCTGCCCAGGCCGCTCACCGACCAGAGCGTGCTGCCGTCGGTGCCGGCGACGGCGACGATGCTGCCGGCGGTGGTGGCGATGATCACGGCGGGGACGTCGTCTTCGGTGATCACGCTGTCGCCGTTCTGGTCGTAGATGCGGCCTACCACGGGGGTCGTGTACGCGTCGCCCACGCTGGCGCGCCACTCGACGACGGGCGTGAACGTGCCGACCACCGCCTCGGCCTCGCAGCTCTCGTCGATGCCGATGTACTCCTCCGCCCAGCTGCGGTCGGCGCACTCGCCCGGGACCGGGGTGCCGGTCTCCTCATCCGGGGGAGGGGACTCGTCTGCGCTGTCGGAGCCGGTGTTCTCTTCAGGGAGAGGCTTGAACTCGTGCTCGCTGCGGCAGGCGCAGAGGGCGAGGATGATGAGGGGGCGGACGCGCATGGGCTCTCCTCGTGCGATCGGAATCGGGCTCCCGTTGTACAGGAGCCCGTCCGAAAGGCAACGAGGAGGCCCGAAGACGTCGACCGCTACAGGCTCGCGCTCGCGCGCTCGAGCAGGCCCTGGAGGCGCTTCGTGAAGCCCTCGGCGTCCTCCAGCCGGCCCTCGGCGATGTTCGCGTAGTCGAGGAGCAGCCGCGCGAAGGGCTCGATGCCCTCCTTGCCCTCCCCCTGCAGGCGCGCGAGGTTCTTCACCATCGGGTGCTCGGGGTTGATCTCCAGCACGCGCTGGGTGGCGCCGACCTTCTGGTTGGCGGCCTTGAGGATGCGCTCGAGGTTGGCGCTCATCGCGCCCTCCTGGTCGACGAGCACGGCGGGCGAGTCGGTCAGGCGGCTGGACAGGCGAACCTCGGCCACCTGGCCGCCCAGGACGCGCTCCATCCAGTCGGCCAGCGGGGTGGCCTGCTCGCGCGCGGCCTTGGCGACGGGATCGTCGCTCTCCTCGTCCTTGGGCAGCTCGCCGTGCGAGGCGCTCTTCAAGGGCGTGTTGTCGAAGGTGCGGACGTGCATGGCGACCCACTCGTCGACCGGGTCATCCATGAGCACGACCTCCCAGTCGCGCTTCTTGAAGCCCTCCAGGATCGGGCTGTTGGCGATGCGGTCCTTGTCCGCCTCCGCCAGGTACCAGAGGGTGTCCTGGCCGTTCTTGAAGTCGGCCTTCACCTCGGCGAACGAGCGCCAGATGCTGGGGGTGGCGGCCTCGGGGGCGTCGGCGACCTCGCCGTCCTCGCCGACGATCTCCTGGGCAGGCGGCGTGGAGACGACCAGCGAGCGCGTGCTGCGGAAGCGCAGCAGGCCGGTGAGCGTGTCCTTGTGCTCGCCGTCCTCGGCGATGCCCTCCTTCAGGATGTGGCCGAATTCCTGCCAGAAGCTGTCATAGGTCGCCCGGTCCTTGTTGGAGAGCTCGCGCAGCTTCTTCAGCACGCGCTTCGTGAGCTGGGCGCGGATGGCGCGGAGCACCGGCGTCTGCTGGAGGATCTCGCGAGAGACGTTCAGCTCGGCCTCGGGCGCGTCCACGACCCCACGCACGAAGCGCAGGTAGCGGGGCATCAGGCTCTCGGCCTGGTCGAGCACCTTGACGCGCTTCTGGTAGAGGCGCAGGCCGGGCTTGAAGTCGAGGCGATCCATCTCCCAGGGGCGCTGCTTGGGGATGAAGAGCACGGCCTGGAACTGCAGCGGCGCGTCCGCCTGGATGTGCAGGCGGATCAGCGGGGCCTGCCAGTCGCCGGTGACGTGCTTGTAGAAGTTGTCGTACTCCTCGTCGGTGATGTCCTGGGGATTGCGCGTCCAGAGCGCCTGCTCCTGGTTGGCGCGCTGGGCGTCCACCGTGATGGGCCAGGAGACGAAGTCCGAGTGCTTGCGCACGATCTCCCGCACCTTCTCGGCGTCGAGGAAGTCGGTGGCGTCCAGGCGCAGGTGCAGCGTGACCCTGGTGCCCCGGCGGGTGCGATCGCTCTCCTCGATGCGGTAGCCCTCGCCGCCGTCGGAGACCCAGCGCACGGGCTTCGCGTCGGGGTTGGCGGAGAGGCTGTCCACCGTGACGCGGTCGGCGACCATGAAGCTCGAGTAGAAGCCGACGCCGAAGCGGCCGATCAGGCCGTCGGCGCTCTCGCCCTTCTCCTTGATGGCCGCGGCGAACTTGCGTGTGCCGCTGTGGGCGATGGTGCCGAGGTGGAGGACGGCCTCCTCCTCGGTGAGCCCGATGCCATCGTCCTCGATGGAGATCGTGCCCAGGCCCTTGTCCACGGTGATGTGGACGCCCGGGTCGCCGTCAACGGCGCGCAGGTCGGCGCGGCTCAGGCCCTCGAAGCGC
Source organism: uncultured Enterobacterales bacterium (assembly GCA_964556105.1). GTDB lineage: Bacteria > Myxococcota_A > UBA796 > UBA796 > CAZKWG01 > CAZKWG01. The sequence goes on from CAZKWG010000035.1 coordinate 18,029, forward strand.
GCGCGGTCGAGCGCGTCGGAGGCGTTGGAGATGAGCTCACGCAAGAAGATCTCGCGGTCGGAGTACAACGAGTGCGTGACGAGATCGAGGATCTGACGAACATCCGCTTCAAAACGATGTGTTTCCACGGCTGGTACTCCCGCAGGGTGGTGGGGGTGTCGGCCGTGTGGCTAGGCACGGTCGGGGGTGACGTCAAGGTGCGGGCAGCGGATCCCTGGAAGAGGCGGCGATGCGCGCCCCGGGGTCTGGGCCCAGACGCGCTGGCGCCACGGCTCACAGCAGCGCGTCCTGCCCCGCCAGCACGCTGGACATTCGGCGCCCCAGCTCGGTGTTCAGCCCTACCCCGAGCGTCTCGATCAGCGAGCTGGCCTCGGCGAGCGCGGCCTCGACGGCTGGCTGCGCTCCCAGACGGCGCTCCAGGATGACGCGCGTGAGCAGGAGGTGGCCGAGCTCGGGCAGGTCCGGGATCGCCCGCAGCGTCGCCTCGCTCGACGCGAGCGCGGCGCGCGCCTGCACGGATTCGCCTTGAAGGATGTAGATCTTGCCCTTCTGGTGAAGGGTGATGCCCTCGTCTCGTTGGCTGCTCACCCTCCGATGAAGCTGCATCGCGCGCTCAATCTCGACCAGCGCCTCCTCGAGGCGCCCCTCGCGCGCGGACAGCAGCGCCTGGTAGCGGTGCACCTGGCCCTCGATCTGCAGGTTCCCGACCGAGCGGTGCCGGGCGTGGGCGGCCTCGAAGGTCGCGCGCGCCTCGGCCAGTCTGCCCTGGAGCACCCGGACCAGACCCTGGTTGGTCAAGGTGACGCCCTCATAGTACAGGTCGCCGACCTCCCGGTGCAGGGCCAGGGCGGTCTCGAAGCAGGCGTCGGCTTCGTCGAGCCGCCCCTCCTCGGCGTTGAGGTTCCCCAGGTTCAACCATCCGACGCCCTCGTTGCGGCGGTTGCCGATCTCGCGCTGAATGGCGACCATGGCCTCGAAGTTCGCGCGGGCCTCCGTCAGCTGCAGTCGCTCGAAGTGCAGCAACCCCAGGTTGTTGAGCGTGCCACCTTCGTGGCTCCGGTCGCCGACCTCGCGGTGGAGAGCCAGCGCGGCCTCCAGGTGCGCGCGCGCCTCGTCGGGTCGGCCCTGGCGGTAGCAGAGGACCCCGAGATTCCCGAACGCGACCGCCTCGAACCTGCGGTTGCCGACCTCTCGATGAATCGCGAGCGCTTCCCTCTGGCAGGCCAGCCCCTCCGCGATCCTTCCGACGTCGATGTAGGCCGCGCCCAGGTTTCCCCGGACGACCCCCTCGTTGATCCGGTGACCCAGCGCGCGAAACAGGTCCAAGGCCGCTGAGTAGGCGGCCAGCGCCTCCGCGGGGCGCCCCTGATGCAGGTTGGCGATCCCGAGCTGGATCAGCGCGTGGCCCTCGATGAGGCGGTCTCCGACCGCGCGCGCCAGGGTGAGGGCGGTCTCGACGGCGGCCAGCGCCTGGTCCATCCGCCCCTGCTCTCTGAGGAGGCCCGCAAGGACCGTCAGCGCCTCGCTCTCTCCGCGTCGATCGCCGATCCTCCGCGCCAGCTCCAACGCTGTCTCGACGTGCTGGCTGGCGGGCTCGAGGCGTCCGCCGAGCTGCCGCATGCGCCCGGCCATGCACAGCGCCTGTACCCGCGTCGGCGTCTCCCAACCGGGCATCGCCAGGGCCGTCTCGGAGGTGACCGCGCTCAGCGCGAAGGGGCCGCGCAGCTCGACGACGAAGCTGGCCGCCAGCGCCGATTGGATGGCCACCTGGGCGTCTCCATGCGTGACGGCGCGTTGACTGGCGACGAGGAGATTGTCCAGGTCTCGGACCAGCGCGACGCGCCGCTCGACGCCTCCGTGTCGGAACAGGGCCGCCAGCGCCTCCTCTGAGCCACGCTGCGCATAGAACGCGCCGTGTCGGGCCTCGGTCTCCGCGCGGAGGCCGAGCTGGTCCAGGCGCTCGGCGGCGTAGGCCGACACGCTGACCAGCAGCTCGACGCGATCGCCTGAGCTCTGGCGCAGGAGGGACCGATCGACCAGGGACTGGATGACGTCGATCGGCCAGACGTCGCCCGTGTCCAGCACCGCCTCGGCGGCCTCCAGGTCGAGTCCGCCGGCGAAGACCGAGAGCTGCGCCAGACCGGCGCGCTCGGCCGAGGTCAGCAGCTCCCAGCTCCAGTCCAGCATGGCGCGGAGCGTGCTGTGTCGCCCCGTCACGGCCCCTGGGCTGGCCAGCAGCTTGAAGCGCTCCCCCATGCGGGCCAGGATGGTCGCCGGGGTCATCAGACGCACCCGGGCGGCCGCCAGCTCGACGGCCAGGGGCAGGTGGTCGAGCAGGCGCACGAGCTCGCGCAGGGTGTGCTGCGGGTGAAGCACGGCGTTGGGGTTGACGGCGCGCGCGCGGGCGACGAAGAGCGAGACCGCGGCTTCCTCGCTGAGCGGGTCCAGCGCGAGGACCTGCTCGCCCTTCAGACCGAGGCGCTCACGGGTGGTGACGACGAAGGTGGCCTGAGGCGCCCGGTCCAGCCAGAGGCCCAGCGTCTCCGCGGCGTAGCGCGTCACCTGCTCGAAGTTGTCGAGGATCACCAGACAGCGCCGGTGCCCGGCGATGGCGTGGCCGAGCTGTTGGATGGGATCCCGACCCAGCGGGATGTCCAACGCAGCCGCGACCGCGTAGGCGACGCCGTCCGCGTCGCGGGCCTCGACCAGATCGCAGAACCAGACCCCGCCGGGCCAGCGGTTCAGGCGCGCTCGTCCATAGTGAACCATCAGGCGGGTCTTGCCGGTGCCGCCGATGCCCAGCACGCTGACCAGCCGGGCGCCCTCCCCGAGGCGCTCGTCCAGCTCCGTCATCTCGTGCTCGCGCCCCACGAAGGCGTCCCGCTCCGCAGGCAGGCGGTGCGGCGGGAGGGGCGCGGAGGCTGGGCGCTCCCGCATCGTGGGCGCGCCGAGGTCCAGGGTGAGCGCGGTCCCGCTGGTCGGTCGGGTCGAGGGGCCGCCCAGGCCTCGCCAGCGGGAGAGGAGCGCCGTGGCGTCGGAGGGGCGCCCCTCGGGGTTCGGGTCCAGCGCCGCGTGGATGGCCTCGACCTGCCACACCGCCAGCCCCCCGCGCCCAGGGTCGAGCCGCGCGTAGGCGCCGTTGCAGGCGGCCTTGTAGAGCGGAAACCAGCCGCGACCGCCCGGGAAGGCGCGCTGGCCGGAGACCAGCTCGTAGAGGAGCGCTCCGAGCGCGAAGACGTCCGCGCGCGCGTCCACACGGGCCACGTCCGTGTAGGCTTCGGGGGCCATGTAGCCGGGGGTGCCCATCCCAACGCCGGCGCGCGTCACGGCGCCGCGCAGCGTTGGATCCTCGGCGCGCGCCAGACCAAAGTCGGTGATCTTCGGGACGCCGTCGGGGCCCACCAGCACGTTCTCGGGCTTCAAGTCCCGGTGGATGAGCCCCGCGGTGTGCGCCGCGCTCGCGCCGCTCAGGATCCCCTCGGCCAAGGCCAGCATGACGTCGAGAGACGGGGCGCCAGAGTCCAGCAGGGAGCGAAGTGACTGCCCCTCGACGCGGTCCATGACCAGGGCGAGCCGGTCAGGCAGCTCGAGGATGTCGGTCACCCGCACGACATTGGGATGGGCCAGGCGGGCCTGCAGCCGCCCCTCCGCGATCAGGCGCTTCTGGGCGTCCTCGTCTACGCCCGCGGGCAGGACCTTGATGGCGTGCGCGCTGCCCAGGGAGACGTGGCGCGCTGCGTACACGGTCGCGAAGCCGCCTCGGCCGATCACCTGGTCCACGATGTAGCGCCCTCCCAGGAGGGCGCCTGGCGGAATCATGGCCTCACGATATCATGCGGACATGCTCCAGGCCGGCGCATGCGGCCTGGAGAATCTGTGCCTGCGTTCAGTGCAGCGCTCTCCCCACAGAAGGGGACCTGGGCGTCGTTAGGGCGCGATGCCCCAAACACCACGAGGGGTTCCAGCACCCCACCCGGGAGTCG
>CAZKWG010000036.1:0-3802 GCA_964556105.1 uncultured Enterobacterales bacterium
GTCGTCCCATGTCGCTCCTCCCCGCCTCCTGCGTCGCCTCCGCCCGACCCACCGGGCCGGCGCAGGGCACTACAAGCAAGGGTGGACTCCACCCGACCAGCAGACGTCCTCCAGGACGACGACCCGCGGAGGCCGTCTCACTGACCCTGCTCCTCCTCCTCGCCTGTCAGCCTGACCCCCCAGCCCCCACCGTCCCTTCCGTCGCAATCTCTCCCGCCGCGCCCGCCGCCAGGCGCCCAGGCGCACCCCCGGCGCCAGGCTCCATCCCCGACGACTGGCCGCGTCCACCTCCCGGCGCGCTGCCCGAGGCCACGAAGCTCCCCAGCGGCGCGTACGCCGAGCTCGTCGCCGCGATCGAGGCGGACCGGCACGTCTTCGCCGGCTACGACGCCCGCGATCAGGCCCGCGCCTACCTGCGCGAGGCGATCACCCGCCACCTCATCCCCGCCTGGGCAGGCACCCCCTGGGCCTTCTACGGCACGGCGAAGGCCCCCGGCGACGGCGAGATCGCCTGCGGCTACTGGGTGGCCAGCATTCTGCGCGACGTGGGCTTCCGCGTGAACCGCGACCAGCTCGGCCGCCAGGCCTCGGAGAAGATCCTGCTCACCTTCACCGAGCCCGCCCGGCTGCGCCACTACCCACGCCGACCGGTGACCGAGGTGATCGCCTGGGTGCGTCAGGCGGGCGAGGGGCTGTGGGGCGCCGGGCTGGCCAACCACGCCGGCTTCGTCTGGAACGACGGGCAGGAGGTATACTTCTGCCACTCCAACTACAACGGCGTGCGCGGTCCCGAGTGCGAGGTGGCCGACCAGAGCTGGGCCTTCAACACCTCGTACACGGTGATCGCCAGCCTGCTGGAGGACGCCACGGTGGACGCCTGGCTGGAGGGCCGCGCGCTCCCGACCGGACGCTTTACGGCCTCGCCCGCCCCCTGAGCCTGGCCTCACGCTCCAGGCTCCTCGACCGTCTCGCGCAGGCTGTCCAGCCACGATCGAGCGGCGTGCAGAGAGGATCCTGGCGCCAGGGCAAACGGGGCGTAACGGACCCGCCAAGATCCGCGGGGAAGCCGCAAGAATTTATCAGCCTTATAACTTGACATTTTCTTGACAGCCCCCCCCCCGAAACCACCCTTTGCGGCTTTGTTGTCCATGGCGCTGACAGCCGCCACGATCCTTACCCTTGCCCAGGAGCGCTCATGCGTTCGCGAACGACCGTCCTGCTCTTTCCCCGCAACCGCTACCTCGGCGGCACCGCCGCGAAAGCCTACCTCCCCCGAGACCGTGAGAAGATCGCCCGCATGCTCGGCACCGCCTCCCGCGTCAGCGTCCACGCCCGCGTCTATGACCGCTCCGGCACGGGCGCCATCCTGGACTTCGAGGTCAGCCAGGGCGCGTTCGCCGACGAGATGCCGGCCGAGGGCGCCCGCATGTTGACGCTCACCGCGTCCGGCCAGACGCCCAGCCTGCCGTGGAACAACACGAACATGACGGCCATGCCGGACGACGGCACGTTCTACGTCTCACCGACGCTCATGCTGGTGGACATCGCCGCCAAGGTCTCCGGCGGCGCGGGCGTCTGGGTGGAGTTCGAGGTCTACGCCGTCGCTGAGTACAACACGTGATAGAGTGGAAGGAAGGTGATCCATGGCGACCCTGACGTCACGTCTGCTCAATCATGTCACCCTCTCTGACGGCGACACCATGGCCGCCGAGAGCGCCGCCGATCTCGGAGACGGCCACACCTTGGAGGCGGTCATCACCGTTCACGCGGCCTGCGAGGGAGACGCCCCGGCGCTCGTGCTCAAGCACGCGCCGGACAGCGCCGACCCGGACTGGTTGGACTTCCCGGAGCCGATGAAGGTCTCGCTCACGCGCACGGGTCGCTTCTGGCTGCATGCGGATCGCTACACCCGCTATGTCGGCTGGTCGCTGAGCGGCACCCTCACCAGCTCCCCTGAGGTCACCATCGACCTCCTGGCGAAGGGCTGATCCGTGCGCGTCGCGACCTCGACCGGGCAGGCCGTCCGCTGCGGCGGGCCACGCTGCATCCGCGACGTGGCCGGGCTCGACCACCACCTGAAGCGTCTCGACGCGCGACGTCAGCGGACCCTGCGCCAGCTCGAGGCCCAGGTGCTTCGGCGCGCCGCCGACGCGCGCTGCGACTGCCAGGACGCGGAGCCCGTCGCTCCTGCGACGCGCGCACCCCGAAGGGTTCAGGGCGACTGGCTGATCGGCGCGCTCAGGCTGAGCGAGGACGTGGCGCGCGCGATCGCCGGGCAAGAGATCCTGGCCGATGAGGAGGCCTGGGGCGCGCTGCAGGCCAGCCTCAGTACGCGCCAGGCCTGGACGACCACGCGTCGAAAGGTCGCGAAGCGGCGGGCGGCGATCTGGTCTACATCCAATGCAACACCAGCGCAGCGTGACAAGATTCGCGAGGACGGCGTACGGGTGAACGGATCCACGGTGGGCGGCGTCGCGCTGAACGGCACCCTCTCGGCGCCCTGTGAGTGCAGCGAGGTCTACAGCGCGGGCACGATATGGAGCTCCGGCGCGCGGTATGTGGACTCCCTCTTCGGCGACGACGCCAACCCCGGCACCGCCCGGCTGACCCGCGACCCCAGCACGGGGCTGTACACGCTCTCTGTGAGCCCCTGGAGGAGCCTGCGCCGCGTCGAGCACTGGCTGAACGTCGAGCTGTGGGAGGGCCGAAGCCGGTCGCTCGGCGCCTGCGTCGAGGGCGCCGAGGTCTACCTGCGGCGCGGGCGGACCTGGGACGGCAGCGAGGAGCCATCCACGGCGACCTCCGCCTGGGTGGACGCGCCCGATGACCCCTTCGACTGGGCGGCGCCGGAGGCGAACGAGTTTGGCGACACGCCTATCCTCTCCATCCGGGACTTCCGGGCGACCGAGGCCGGGCCGCTGGTGATCTCCTGCTATCCGCCACTCGCCACGTCGGGAGGTGGGTCGGACATCGTCGGTGGACTGCCGCTCATCGACGGCGTCGAGGGGAGCGTCTACGGGGCGGTGCTGGGAGACGACCGCGAGGGCATCCTCTTCCTGGACTGCTGCCACGTCTACGTGAGCAACCTGCGCATCCGCGGCTTCGAGATCGGCCTGAACACGCGAATCCGTTCCAAACATCATCTGTATCAGAACCTCACCGTCTACGACTGCGTGGGCGCCGGGATCAGCTTCGGCAGCGGCGAGGACGCCGCGACCTGGTTCTATGGGTTCGACCCGAGCATGGTCAACGATCCGAACATGGTCGGGACGCTGGATCAGATGTTCGACCAGATGGGAGAGGATGGGTTCTATGTAGAGGACATCATCGTGGACACCTGCAACCTGTACTCTATCGGGTACGACACGGGGGGGCAGGACATCGGCATCGGCTTCATGGCGACCAACTGCACGGTGACGGGATGCACGCTGACGGGGGACGAGGTTCGAGGCGTCGACGGGATCATCTTCAATGGGGCCTCGTCGGGGCATCTGATCGAGAAGAACAGGATCTCGGGGCATGGCAAGTTCTGTCGAGTGACCGATACATACAAGGCAGGATTCGTCCTTCGGCCGACGGGGACGACGCTGGTTCACCCGTGCAGCGACCTCAGCCCCGGTGGAGTATTGGCGACTACGCCAGTCGACACGCCCTATGGCTATGCGGTTCAGTATGATCCTGTGGCTCCGACGCCCGAGAACCGCAGCGCGTTCGGTGAGCACGGCATCGACCTGAAGAACGTTCGCAAGCGCACCCCCACGGCCAACGACGAGACTCACATCTGCGACAACGTCATCTGGGG
>CAZKWG010000036.1:3812-21681 GCA_964556105.1 uncultured Enterobacterales bacterium
AGCGACCACTCTCAGAACATCCATATCTATCGAAACCGCATCTTCCAGAACGCGGACGGGATCATCATCTCGGGTGAGCCCAGCAACGGTTGGTACAACTATGGCACCTACTACGAGCGCGACGTGTCGCAGGTGTACATCTACCGCAACCTGATCTATATGAACACCCAGCGGGGCATCCACATCAAGAGCAACACAGGCACCGTCACGGCGGGTCAGGATACCTCCGTGTCGACCACGTTCGAGATTCGGGGGGTCTATCTGGTCGGCAACACGATCGCCCACAACCTCTGGGAGGGGGTGCACATGGAGATCGACGACGACGCGGCCGGGATCTCTGGCGTGTACCTGTTCAACAACCTGCTGGCTCGGAATGGGTATCTCCTTGATGGCCAACAGATACAGTGGGACGCGACCACTACCCCCAATTCTTGGCAGTTCTGGAGCGACTACAACGGCTATCTCGGATGGGATGACAGCTCCGAGTCCGCACCTACGACGAAGGTGATTCGGGTGGGTGGCGGAGATGGCACGGTGTCGGATGCCTACACAAGCTGGGGCATAGAGGAGCACGGCGTTCAGCCGACGTTCCTCCGGGGACTCGATCTCGACGCGGAGGTGGAGATAGAAGGCATTGAGGGGACAGACACCACAACGGGGGACACCAAGTGGGGAGGACTTCTCGTAGGCAATGTACAGAACGGACTGCCCAGCACCATCGAGGCGCTGAACTACGACATCGGCGTCCGATCCAGTTGCTCCGATGGGGGCATATCCGATCCAACCACAGCGGGACTCAACCCAAAGGTGGTCGCGATCATCAGGACCATCAGCGTCGTGCCAGACCTTGAGCAGGTGCCCACCCTTGCCACCGGCGTTGACATCGGCGCCTACAATGGTCCGCCCGGAACCGGCGACTCACCCGGTAAATGAAGGAGGATCTGTGCGCCTGCTCACCCTCATCCTCATCGCCTGCCCAGGAAACTCGGACTCCGACAAGCGCGCAGACTCGGGCTGGAGACCTGACTCGCCGCATTCGACATCCGAAACAAATGACGTTGACACAAGCGGCAATGTAGACTCTGAAGACACAACATCCGGAACCGACGACACCGACGACTGCCGCTCGCGCTACTGGTTCGCCGATGTCGATCTGGATGGCTACGGCGATCCGAACACGGCGGTCCGTGCGTGTGAACCGCCTGAAGGGACGGTTGAGACCCGAACCGACTGCGACGACACGCGCGCCGACGTCTTTCCTGGCGCAACGGAGACCTGCGGCGACGGAGCCTACAACGACTGCAACGACGACCACGGCGAAGACGCCTGGGCCCTCTGCGTCACCACCGAGACCTTCTCACTTGCTATGTCCGACGCCAAGATCATCGGCGAAAGCGAAGGAGACCTCGCCGGTATCTGGGTCGACGCAGCGGGCGACGTGAACGGCGACGGCCGCATGGATCTGCTGATCGGCGCACAGTACCGCGACGCCGGGTCGATGTATGTCGTCCTGGGCCCGGTCAGCGGGACCGTCGATCTGTCCACCGCCATCGGCGAGATACAGGGCGAGTCTGTTGACGCCCCCGCGCGCGGCGACATCGCCAGCGCCGGGGACATGAACGATGACGGCGCGCTGGACTACGTCATGGGCGCCCCCTCTCCAGGGATAGATGGCGCATACGTCGTCCTGGGGCCGCTCTCCGGCGACGTGAACCTGACCAGCGCCGATGCCCTCTGGGCCTTCACGGACGCCGAGGAGCCCTATATGGGGAGCACCAAAACAGCTTTTGCCGTTGTGGGTCTGGGTGACACCAATGAAGACGGATGGGACGACATCCTGGTCGGCGCGCCGGGGGTCAACGGCATCGACGGCGAAGAGAGTGAGCTGGGGAGCTGTCCCTCCGAGGACGGCGCGTCCAGCGAGCACATGTACGACGCTGGCGCCGCCTACCTCATCGCGGGCCCCACCTCAGGGCGGCACGCCTTCACTGAGGCGTACGCAGCCTTCAACGGTGAAGACGGCCAGGACTATGCAGGTTATGCCGCGGCCAACGCGGGCGATGTCAACGGCGACAGTGTGGATGACATCCTCGTCGGCGCCCCACAGAACTGCGAGGCTGGACCTCGCGCGGGCGCCGCCTACCTCATCTACCCCCCCGTGGAGGGCGAGCTCAGCCTGGCCGACGCAGACGCCAAGCTCATCGCGACCTTCTCCGAGGACAACGCGGGCATGGAGGTCAACGCCGCAGGCGACGTCAACGGGGACGGCCACCCCGACGTGCTCGTCGGCGCCTCCGCCCCGATGTATGGGGACGCCGCGGACGGACGCGGCTCGGTGTACCTCGTCGAAGGGCCGTTCACCGCCGACACCTCTCTGAGCGCCGCCAAGGCCACGATCATCGGTGAGGCCGAGTGGGACTACCTCGGCGAGTCCGCCTCCCCCGCCGGCGACATCAACCTGGACGGACACGACGACATCCTGGTGGGCGCGTACCTGCAAGACGCCGGTGGAGAGAACGCCGGCGCCGCCTACCTGATCTACGGGCCCATCTCCGGCGCCCACCCGCTCAGCGTCAGCGTCAAACTCTATGGACCCACCAGCAACGATGTCGCTGGCGGCCAGGCCACCGGCGTCGGCGACACCAACGCCGACGGCTACCCGGATCTGCTGATCGGCGCAGCCGGCGACGACGAGGGCGGAACCAGCGCCGGCGCCGCGTACGTCGTCCTCGGCGGCGGCGCCATCCTCTCTTCGCTCGGGAGCTGGTGAGCTGCTGCCGCCGTGTCGCGCGTCAACCCCGTGTCGCGCGCTGGCCTCGCCCGCCCCCTGAGCCTCAGCCCGCGGCCTCCTGCGGCGGGCCCGCCGGGTCCATGTACATCACCTCCCAGTGGTGGCCGTCCGGGTCGTAGAAGCTCCAGCCGTACATCCAGCCGTAGTCCATGACCGGCATGGCGTGGGCGCCGCCGCTGGTCACCGCGGTGTTGACCAGGTGGTCCACCTCGGCGCGGCTGACGCAGGACAGCGCGAAGAGCCCCTCCGTGTGGGTGCGCCGATCGCAGACCTCGCGGTGGGTGAAGTCCTTGAAGCGCGCCTCGCTCATCAGCATGACGTAGCCCTGCTCGCTCAGGATCATGCAGGCGGCGCTCTCGTCGGTGAACTGCGGGTTGAAGGCGAAGCCGAGGGCGCGCCAGAACGCCATGGAGCGCTGCAGGTCCACGACGGTGAGGTTGATGAAGACCATGCGCGAAGGAGGGTTCGTGTCCATGCTCATCTCGTTGTCCGGGGGGGATATCCCTGGAGAGATCGCAGGGATGATCGTCCCCTATTGGAGCACGGGGGGCCAGGCAACCCGCGCCCGCCGGCCACCCGCCCGCCGCACGTGCGCGGCCCTTGCACTTTCTTGTCCGCCTCCCCCTGTGCCTCGGCCGGCATCCGCGGTAAAAAGGGCCGATTCGGACACGTAGGTCGGGGAGGTCAGGGCCGATGTGGGAGCTTCACATCCAGCTCGCGAGCGTGAGCGGCGCGGCGCTGCCGGGCCATCGCGTCACGGCGGCCTTTCAGCTCCGGCTCGCGGGTGCAGGGGCTGACCTGATGATGCCGGCGGAGGCCGTCGGCGTCAGCGACGTGGACGGGCGCGCGCTGCTCAGCCTGCCCTCGCCGGCCAGCCTGGGCGATCTCTTGAAATTCACGGTGCGCGACGCCGACAACCGGGTCGTCCACGAGGTCGAGATGGCCCGCGCGGCGCTGCAGCACGAGCTGCGCCTCGTGGTGGGCGGGCCGGCGACGCCGACCAGCCTGAACGTGGAGCTGACGCGCGGCGGCCAGCCGCTGGCGAGCGTGGACGTGGTCGTGCTGGGCCGCGCCGAGGGCGCCTCCTCGTTCAGCCTGGTGCTGGCGGGCCGCACGGACGAGGCCGGTCGCCTCTCCGGACCCTACCCGGTGGACCGCTACGCCGAGGCCAGCGCGATGGTGCGCGTGGACGGCAACCAGACGCTCCCCGTCGCGCTGAACAACGGCGCCCTCCCCCCGCGCCTCCTGCTCAGCCTGGCCCACCACGGCGCCACGCCCGCGCCGACGCCCGCGACGACGCCCGCGACGACGCCCGCGCCGAAACCCGCGCCGCCCTCCGAGCCGGTGGCCCCTCCCTCGGCGGGCTCTGAGGTCCCCGCCACCCTCGTCCGGACGCTCTCCAGCACAACAAACCCCTCTATCGATGAAGAGGACGACGACACGAGTGATGAGCGCCGCGCCCGCCGCCGTCGCTCGCGGTCTTCCGTGCTGAGCGAGGCGCTCCCCGAGAAGCTCACCTACGGGATCCTGGCCCTGATCCTGCTGATCGGCGCCTTCCTGCGCTTCTACGACCTGGGCGGCCAGAGCCTGTGGAACGACGAGCTGTCCAGCTGGCGCCGCGCCTCCTACGACACCATCGACAAGGTCATCAAGAAAGGCGCCGGCGAGGACGTCCACCCGCCCGGGTACTACCTGATCCTGCACATGGTTCAGCGCGTGAGCGACACAGAGTTCGCCCTGCGCCTGCCCTCGGCGGTGGCCGGCGTGCTCTCGCTGCTGGTGATCTACCTGCTCGGCCGCCGCATCTGGTCGGACCGGGAGGGGCTGATCGCCGCCGCGCTGATGGCCGTGGTCTGGGCGCCGATCCGCTACAGCCAGGAGGCGCGCTCCTACGCCCTGCTGATGCTGGTGACGATGCTCTCGATCTGGGCCTGGATGACGATGCTGCGCGAGATCGAGCGCAAGGGCCGCGTCACGCTCGAGCAGGCCCTCTGGTACGTGCTGCCGGCCGCCGGCCTGATGTACCTGCACTATTTCGGCGTCCTGATGGTGGGTCTACAGGCGCTGGGAGCGGGGGCCTTCGCGCTGCGCAAACGGCACCGCCAGGGCTCGCTCTCGCACCTGGCTGGCATCTATGTGGCGATCGGCCTGATCTATCTACCTTGGATGGGCAATTTCTTCGAGGACCTCACCCAGTCGAAGTCCTGGATGGAGAGCCCGGACGAGGCCGAGAGCTCGACCCTGTGGAGCTATCTGAAGTTCCTCTTCAACCACCAGGGCGGCGTGGCGGGCCTGATGGCGCTGCTGGTGCTGGGCGCGGGGGCCTGGGGGCTGGTCCAGGCGCGCTCCGCCGGCAAGCTGAACTTCACCGTGCGCACCCGCTGGGGCCTCGTAGCGCTCTGGGCCTTCACCCCCTACGCCGTCACCTGGCTGCAGAGCGTGCTGGCCACCCCAGTGCTCTCGAACCGCAACCTGCTCATCTCTGCGCCGGCCATCTACCTGCTGGTCGGGAGGGCGATCACGGCCCTGCCGCTGCGCTCCCGCGTACAGGCGGGGCTGGCGGTGGTGGTGGTGGCCATCGCCGGGATCAGCTTCAGCAGCAAAAACTACTACTCCAAGCCGAACCGTCAGCAGTACCGCGAGCTGGTGCAGTACGTGGTCGATCACGAGGATGAGGCTCCCAAGGCGGCGATTATCGTTACGGGCCAGCCCGCGCACTTCAACTACTACCTGGACCGCCTCGAGGCGTCCCAGCGGGCCAACATCTCGGCCAGCTCCGAGGACGATCTGGTCAAGGTCAAGAAGCTGCTCGAGGAGGAGAACCCAAGGAGCATCTGGCGCCTGCGCGCCGGCAAGAACGTCGATAGCCCGGTAGACGCCTTCCTGGCGGAGCGCTTCAGCGTGGCCGACGAGCAGGAGCTCTACGGCGTGGGCCTGACCCTCTACAAGCGCGCCAAGGAGGGGGACGAGGCGGACCCGGCCGAGGAGGAGGCGCCGGCCGAGGAGGGCGAGAACAAGAAGAAGAAGGGCAAGAAGGCCGAGCAGGAGGCCGCGGCCCCCGCCGAGGACGCCGCCGACACCGGCGAGGCGCCCGCCGAGGACAAACCAAAGAAGAAGAAGGACGCCGAGAAGGGCGCGAGCAAGAGCGGCAAGAAGGGGAGCAAGAAGGACGCCGAAGCGCCCGCCACCCCCGACACCGGGTCCTGAGCCCCGCGCGCTCGCTCGAAGGGGCCTGGACACGATAGACTCCCGCCCCGACCAGCGGTGGAGGACGTGTCATGCAGCAGATCGAGGCGATGATCGAGGCGGCGCGCGCGTGGATGGAGGCCGATCCCGATCCGGCGACGGCGGCGGAGGCGGCGGCGCTGATCGCGGCCGGCGACGCCACGGCGCTCACGGCGGCCTTCGGGGCGCGCCTGGAGTTCGGCACCGCCGGTCTGCGCGGGAAGCTGGGGCCCGGGCCCGGGAACATGAACCGCGCGCTGGTGCGCATCGTCAGCGCCGGGCTGGGTCGCTACCTGCTCGACCAGGTGCCCGACGCCACCGCGCGCGGCGTCATCGTCGGCTGCGACGCCCGCCGCGGCAGCCGCGCCTTCGCCGACGAGACCGCCGCGGTGCTCGGCGCGATGGGCATCCCCGTCTTCCTCTTCGACGAGGTCGTGGCGACCCCAGTGCTGGCGCACGGCGTGGTCTTCGTCGGCGCCGCCGCCGGCGTGATGGTGACGGCCAGCCACAACCCGCCGCAGGACAACGGCTACAAGGTGTACTGGGGAAATGGAGCCCAGATCGTGCCCCCACACGATACAGGCATCTCCAACACCATCGATCAAATCGGCTCGGCGAGAGAGGTCGCGGTCGCCGACCTGGCCGAGCTGCGCGACCAGGGCCTGCTGAGGCCCGTCCCCGCCGCCGCCTGGGAGGACTACCAGGCGCGCGTGCTGGCCTGCCGGGTCCACCCAGGGCAGCCACCCATCCGGGCCGTCTACACGGCGATGCACGGGGTGGGCTGGGCGCCGCTGCAGCGCCTCATCGCCGCCGCGGGGCACGACCCGCTGATCCCCGTCCTCGCCCAGGTCGAGCCGGACGGCGCCTTCCCCACGGTCGCCTTCCCGAACCCCGAGGAGCCGGGCGCGCTGGACCTCGCCTTCGCCGCGGCGCGCGCCGCCGACGCGGAGATCATCCTGGCCAACGACCCCGACGCCGACCGCCTCGCCGTGGCCATCCCGGACGGCGCGGGCGGCTGGCGGGCGCTGACGGGCAACCAGATCGGGCTGCTCCTGGCCGACGAGCTGCTCACCCACGGGCCGCAGTCGGGCGATCGCCTGGTCGCCACCACCCTGGTCTCGAGCGCGCTGCTGGCGAAGATCGCCCAGGTTCACGGCGCCGCCTACGCCGAGACGCTGACCGGCTTCAAGTGGATCGCCAACCAGGCCATCGCCTGGCCCGGCACCTTCGTCATGGGCTTCGAGGAGGCGCTCGGCTACACCGTCGGCCCCACCGTGCGCGACAAGGACGGGCTGAGCGCGGCGCTCGTCATGCTCGACCTCGCCGCCTGGTGCAAGGCCGAGGGCCGCTCGATGCTCGCGCACCTGGAGGGCGTCTACCGCCGCTATGGCTACGCCGGCAGCCTGCAGCGCTCCATGACCCTCCCCGGTCTGGACGGGCTCGCCCAGATCAAGGCGATGATGGACCGTCTGCGCCAGGACCCGCCGCGGGCCCTGGGCGGGGTCGCGGTCGTGCGCCTGCGCGACGTCTCGCTGGGCACGGCAACCGATCTCCACAGCGGCGCGGTCACGGCCTTGAACCTGCCTCGAAGCAACGTGCTGGCCTTCGATCTGGCCGACGGCGGGCGCGTGCTGGCCCGGCCCTCCGGCACCGAGCCGAAGATCAAGTTCTACGTGGACGTCACGGAGCCCATGGCCGAGGGCGAGGGCCTCGCGGCGGTGGAGGCGCGCGCCCTGGCCCGCGCCGGCGCCCTGGCTGACGAGATCGTCCGTCTGGCGAAGCCGTGAGCCTCGCGCGATCCTTCGAGGACCCTGGCCTCCGCGCGACGATCGTGCGCCGCTGGCCCCTGGTGTACGCCGAGGGGGCCGACCCCGCCCTGGACCGCCCCGACCACGCCAGGAGCGGCTCGGCCCTGCTCCGTCTCGGGCGGCAGCTGGTGATCATCCAGGACGACGCCAGCTTCCTCGCCCTCTATGACCTCGACAGCGGTCGCTGCAGCGCCCTCACCCTCCCCGCCGGGCCCGGCGGTCGGCGCCAGTTCGACAAGAGCCGCGGCAACAAGATGGACAAGCTCGACCTCGAGGCCGCCGTGCCCCTGGGCGAGGACGGGCTGCTGGCGTTCGGCTCGGGCAGCGCGCCCGGACGGGACCGGATCCTGCGCGTGACCGGCCTGAACAGCGCCGCGGCGCGGGTGGAGCTCCTGGACGGCGGCGCCCTCTACCGGGTCCTGCAGGCCGAGCCGGGCTTCACCGGCAGCGAGATGAACCTGGAGGGCGCGCTCTGGGACAAAGACCGGCTGATCCTCTTCAATCGCGGAAACGGCGCCCCCCGCGACGGGCTGCTCCCCGTCAACGCCGTCTGCGCCCTCGACCGCGCGGCGGTGGCGCGCTGGCTCGAGGACGCCGACGCGCCCGTCCCGACGATGCTGGAGCATCAACCCTGGGATCTCGGGACGGTCAACGGCACCCGGCTGACGTTCACCGACGCCGCCCGCGGGGCGAGCGGCATGCTCTACCTGGCGGCGGCCGAGGACTCGCCCGACGCCGTCGACGACGGGCCCGTGGTCGGCGTGGCGATCGGCGTCATCGCCGGCGGGGCGGGGCGCTACGCGCTGCTGCGCGAGCGCGACGGCGGGCTGGTGACCGACAAGGCAGAGGGCCTGTGGGTCGAGGGGCCGGACTACAAGCAGGGGTGGATCGTCTTCGACCTGGACGACCCCGAGCGGCCGGCCGAGATGGCGGAGATCCGGCTGGAGGGAGACTGGGGCTGAGCGTGCAGGTCTGGCGGTTGGGGGGAGCCGACCGGCTGGAGCGCAGGCACCCCCCCCACCCCAGCCCTCCCCCACGGTGGGGGGAGGGGGCCAGACCAAAGGACGCCCCGCCCCGATCACCCTCCCCCCTCCGTGGGGGAGGTGCCCCCGAAGGGGGCGGTGGGGGGGCGGCAGCCTTCCTGCCGCTCCGACTGGAGGTGCCCCCGAAGGGGGCGGTGGGGGGGCGGCAGCCTTCCTGCCGCTCTGACTGGAGGTGCCCCCAAAGGGGCCGGAGGGGGGAAGGAGCCCGCCCCGCCCTGCGCTCAGCAGAGCTCCCCACCCGGCTCCGTCCGGCTCCGACGCCAACACCAGAGCGTCTTCCCGTCCTCGTCCTTCATCCGCACCACCAGCTCGTCCACGCTCAGGTCGACCACCGCGTAGCCGAACACGGAGCGCGCGAACAGCGGCGCGTCCTCGAAGCTGCAGCTCTCACCTGGGCACTCGTCTCTCGAGCGCAGCTTCGACCCCGCCGCGCTGGTCAGCGCCGGGATCTGGTCATAGACACCAAACTGAAGAAAGTGGGCGTGCCCGTTGACCCACAGATCGGGGCGAGCCTCCGGGTGCTCGGCGAACCAGCCGCGAATGGCGTGACGTCCGTCCCGCTGCTCACCCTCCTTGTCGAAGGCCGTGCGCAGGACATGATGCCCCACCTGGATGTTCCAAGCCCCCTCCGCGCGCGCGCCGACGATCTGCGCCACGTCCCAGCGATCCACGTCCTGGTTGGTGTCCAGCACAACGACGCGCGCGAGCCCATGATCCACGCTGTAGCTGCTCGCCGGCAGCGCCAGGGTGCTGTGCTGGTCGGCGTACGAGAGCAGACAGCGCGCCCTGGCCCGATCGTAACGGATGTGCCCGACATCGTGGTTCCCCAGCACGAGCCAGACCGTCGGCGCCAGGCCCTGGTAGTAGTCTCCCAGCCGATCGTCCATCAGCGCCTTGACCTCGGCGTCCTGCAGCGCGTCCTCGCAGCGTGGGGACAGCTCGAGGGGTCCGGGCCCGTAGATCAGGTCTCCGGCCACGTAGATCGCGTCGGCCTGCTCGGCCAACATGCTGGCGCGGAGCTTCTCGCGGCCGGCGCGCGTGATGACCTCGTCGTCGGGCAGCGCGGGCCTGTCCAGGGGCTCGGCGCCGCTGTCACCGATGAAGATGAGGCGCAGCGCGTCGGTCTTCTGCGCGCCGGTCTCGGCGACGAAGGCGCCGACGCGGGCGTCCAGAGTGTCGCTGGCCCGCGTGGGGGAGCTCCACAGGGCGAGGGCGAGGGCGGTACCGTGCAGGAGAGGTCGCGGGTTCTTCATCCCGCAAGTCTACCTCAGCCTCCTCCCGACACGCCCCCGTAGCCACCGGCTCCCGCTGCGCTTAGGCTCTCCTCATGCTCTTCGCGCTCCTCCTCGCCTGCGTCCCGCCCGACCCGCCGGTGCGCAGCTTCGTCGATGTGCCCGCCGCGCCGCCGCGCGCGCTCCCCTTCCAGACCGAGACCCAGGCCTGGGAGCTCGTGCAGGACACGCTCACGGGCGCGGGTATCCCGAAGCTCCAGACCGCCAACCTGGGGTTCTCGGAGCAGGTCCTCTGGTCGACCAGCGAAGGCACGGTCGTCATCTTGCGGCGCTTCCTGGTGGGCCCCGCCGTCGCCGACGAGCACCTGAGCGAGCTCGGGCTGGACGACGCGAGCCTGGCGAGCTTCTCGGAGAACCAGCGCTGGGAGGGCTACCAGGCGATGGCGGTGGGCTCGCTGGCCTATGAGCTGGCGCGGGTCTCCGGACGCGAGCGCGGCGCCGAGCTGCCGCCTGAGGCTGAGGCCGCGCGGGCCGCCGCGGTGGAGCGGGCGCTGCTGCGCGAGCTGGCGGCGACCGGGCAGATCCCGGCGAGCTGGCCGGACGCGCATCAGGGGCTGATCTGCCTGCTGGCCAGCGGCCCGACCGAGGCCGAGCTCTCCGCGCGAGCGCGCTGCGCGGCGGCCAGCGCCGCTCCGACGAAGCTAGATAAACTAGCCGTCCAGTTCGAGCCCCCTCCCCTGGACATCTTCGCGGCCATCGCCGCCCCCGACGCCCGCGGTCCCGCCGTACGATCGGGGCGCCTGGCCGACGACCCGACGGGGCTGGACCTGCGCGTGCAGGACGAGGAGAGCGCGGTCGCGGTCTTCCCGCCGGACGAGGCCTGGCGCCTCGAGCTCCAGCTCGCCGACCGCCCGGACGAGCTGCGCGCGGTCCTCGTGCTGCCCATCGCGCAGCGCGCGGAGCTGCGGACGCCGACCCTCGGCCTGGTCAACGCGATGAACCTGGCGCTGGGCAGCGAACGCGTGCTGACGGTGCTCAACCCGGAGGGCCTGGTCTTCTGGGTGAGCCGCTGGCCGGTCGAGAGCGACGCGTCCCCGCTGGAGCTCACACAGCGCCTCGTCCGCCTGGCGACCTCGGTGCAGGCCGCGCTCCCGGGGGTGCTGGGCGGGACGATCACGCCGGAGCTGGCGGCAGAGGCCGCCTCGACCGCGATGCTCGGCGCCGAGCCGGAGGCCCCATGACCACGCCCGCGCCCCGCTCCCTGCTGCTGCTGCCGCTGCTGACGGGCTGCGTAGACTACGTCAGCGTGGACTACGTCATCGATCTGCGCGCCGGCAAGGCGACGATCACCTACCAGGATCTGCGCGGCGACGGCCAGGACGACTTCGTCACCCTCATGGCGAAGCTCATCCCGGAGGGGAGCTTCGAGGCGGAATTCCCGCGCGCCGAGGTGCTGCGCAAGGAGGCCGTGGCCCGCGACGGCCGCCTGGACGTCGACGTGGAGCTGCGGCTCGCCACGCCCGCTCAGGTGGGCCTGGGCGCCTGGGACGCCCGCAACCCCTATCGCCTCTGCCCGCCGGAGGACGCCGTCTTCGTCGAGACCAACGCCAGCTATCGCGACGCCGACGGCTGCGTGATCTGGGAGAAGGGCGCGCGCGTGCTGCGCGCTCAGGCGGTGCAGCGCGGCGCGCACGACGGCCGCAGCCTGCTGCCGGAATTCCAAGCCTGGGTGGAGGCCGGCCGGCCTTCGCTGAAGGAGACGCCGAAGGCGACGCCGCCCGAGGCAGCTAGCGGAACATCCGGCTGAAGTGGTAGACCACCTGCTTCTGCCACCAGTCCCAGTCATGGCGGGAGTCGCGGCCCCAGATGTCGGTGATCGAGGGGATGCCCTTGTGGCGCAGCAGCTCGCCCAGCGCGATGGTCTCCTCGATGCAGCCCTCCTCCCACAGCCCCTGCCCGCAGACCAGGGTGAGGTGGGTGCCGCGCGCGCGCTCGAGCGCCTCGCCGCCCATCCCGCGCACGTAGGCGAGCGGGTTGTTGAAGTAGACGCCCGTGTTGGTCTCGCCGCCGGTCAGCGCGGTGGCCAGATAGCGCCCGCTCATGCACAGCGCGCTCTTCACGATATCGGGCCGCTTCAGCGCCATGTTGGCGGCGTAGGTCGCGCCCAGACTACAACCCACGGTGGTGATCGGCGCGTCGGGCCAGCGGCAGTCCTGACGGATGAAAGGCACGAGCTCGTCGGTGATGAAGCGCTCGTAGGCGTGGTGGCGCTCCATCCGCCAGGCCAGCGAGCCCTCCTTCTTCGTCCAGGCCTCGCCCACGTTGCTCTCAGGGCAGTAGAGCTTGACCCGCCCGCCCTCGAGGAAGGGCGCGAGCACGTCGAGCATGCCCTGCGCGCTCCACTCGTGGGCGAAGCCGGCGGCGCTCGGGAAGACCAGCACCGGCGGCCCGAAGTGACCGTAGCACCAGAGGTGGACGCGGCGCCCCAGGGCGGCGCTCTCGGGGGTCAGGTGACGTTGCTGCATCGGCGGTGGCTCCGGTCAGGCCGATAGCCCGCGCGCGCGCTGTCGCCCAGGGGGAACCCGCGCGCCGCCCCGACCCGATAGGAGAGGGTGATGCTGGCGGACCTGATCTTCAACCTCTGCGTCGGCCTCATCGCGGCGCTGACCCTGCGGCGCACCAGCGCTCCGACGCGGCGGGCCGTGGCGCTGCTCGTGGTCTCGCTGGCCCTGGCGGTGATCGGAGGTCGCCTCTTCGGGCGTATCTTCCTGCCTCTTCGCCTGCTGGCCTGGACGATCTTCCTGCACGCGCCGCTGCTGCTCGGCTGGCTGGCCTGGCGGCAGCGCCGCTGGTGGCCGGCGCTGCTGGCGACGGCGGCGCTGCTGGTCGGGATCGACGCCTTCCTGGTCGAGCCGCGGGCGCTCCAGGAGTCCGTCGTCACGGTGCGCTCGCCCCGGCTCACCCAGCGCTGGCGGGTTGCGCTGGTGGCCGATCTCCAGACGGACCGGATCGGCGCACACGAGCGCGAGGCGCTTCGGCGCACCATGGCCTGGGAGCCCGATCTGGTGCTGTTCGCCGGCGACTATCTGCAGATCCACGACGACGCGGAATGGGAGCGCGGCGTCCCTGATTTTGTCCGCCTGCTCCGAGAGGCGGGCTTCGACGGGCCGGACGCGCCGCCCGCGTACGCCGTCCAAGGGAACATGGAGTGGCGCGACACCTGGCCGCGTCTCTTCGAGGGCACCCGCGTCGTCCCCGTCCGCGAGACCACCACCTTCGATCATGGCGAGCTGGCGATCACGGCGCTCTCCTTCGCCGCCTCGTTCGGGCGGGAGCCGCTGCCGGCGCCCGAGGACGCCTTCCAGATCGTCTTCGGGCACGGGCCAGACTTCGCGCTGAACTCGCCGCCCGGCCAGCTCCTGCTGGCGGGCCACACGCACGGCGGACAGGTGCGGCTGCCGTGGATCGGTCCGTTGATCACCTTCTCTCGGGTCCCGCGCGCCTGGGCGAGCGGGCTCACCCGCCTGGGGCCGGAGCAGACGCTCTACGTGAGCCGCGGGGTCGGCCTGGAGCGGGGGGACGCGCCGCGGCTGCGCTTCAACTGCCTGCCCGAGCTGGTCCTGTTCGAGCTCGAGCCGGGCGAGGCCAGCGTCGAGCGCCGGGCAGGGCCGCCGGGACCGCGCGCCGCGCCGCCCGCGCGAGCGACGCCGGCGTCTGCGCGGGAGAAGCGCTCCGACGAGGGGCCGGCGACGAAGGTCGAGACCACCGCCGCGGAGGCGCTCCCCGCGATGGTGGAGGGCTGGCTGGCGGACGCGCGGCGGGTCGGGCGCGCATGCGAGCGCGACCAGGACTGCGGGCGCTGGGAGCGCTGTCGGGTGGGGCTGTGCATGAACCGCGGCGCGGCCTGCGAGGCGGACGAGGACTGCGGCCTGGACGCGCGCTGCGACGAAGGCTTCTGCGCCAGCGGCGCCCGCGCGTGTGGGCCGGGAGCGCCCTGCGCGGAGGGGGGCCATTGTCTGGTCGGGGTGTGCTGGGACGGCGCCGACATCGCCTGCGAGCGCGACGCGGACTGTGGAGCCGGGCGGCGCTGCTTCCTCGGCGACTGCATCGAGGGCGTCCGCGACTGCACGGCCGACGGCGACTGCGAGGCCGAGCAGCGCTGCGAACTCGATCGCTGCAGCGAGGGCGCGCGCCAGTGCGTCACCGACGCGGACTGCGGTGACGACGCGCGCTGCCTGTTCGGGAGCTGCGCGGAGGGCACCCGGAGCTGCGACGCGGACGCGGACTGTCCGGCGCACCACGCCTGCAGCTACGGCGTGTGCGCGCCGGAGGTCCCCTGAACCTCAGAAGACGTAGGCCAGGGTCTCGCCCTCGACATGGACGGTGATCGTGTCGTGGGCGGTGTGGTAGGCGTCGTCGTAGGCCTCGCGCAGCGGCGCGAGGTCGAGGGCGAGGGTCTCGCTGACCCAGGCGTCGCAGGGGTCGTCGTGGCCGTCGTGCCCAAGATCCACCCACACTTGTACCGGGTAGCTCTGGGCGAAGCTGCCGTCCCAGCACAGCTCCCAGGTGTGGGTCTCGCAGCCGCCGCCGTAGGAGACGTCCACGAAGAGCGTGTCGTCCTCGATGGCGACGCCGTCCAGGGTGTAGGGGTCGTCTACGGAGAGCGTGCAGACGGCCAGGGCGCCGTCGAGCTCACCAGGCTCGCCGGTCTCCCCGGTCTCCCCGGTCTCCCCGGTCTCGCCCGTCTCGCCGGTCTCGCCGGTCTCCCCAGTCTCCCCGGTCTCCCCGGTCTCGCCCGTATGGCTCGTGTCGCCCGTCTCGCCCGTGTCCCCGGTCTCGCCCGTCTCGCCCGTCTCGCCGGTGTGCTTGTGTCCGGGACAGCCCGTCAGCACCCCAAGGATCAGGATCAGGTGTCGCATCGGCTCCTCCCCTCGCCCGTGCGATCGCACTGTAGCCTGAGGATCAGCCCAGCCGCGCGACCAACCAGGCTCGAACGGCCTCGGGGCTCTGTGCGGTCACGATCTGATCGGCGAGCGCCTCGAGGTCGGAGGCCGCGCACCGGGCGATGAGATCGTCGAGATCGGCCGCAGGGAAGCGGGCTCGCAGCAGCTTCGTCGTCATCAGCCGCAGGGCGCTGATGCCCCGCTCCATGCCCTTCTCGATGCCCTTCTCGATGCCCTTCTCGATGCCCTCTTCGAAGATCGCCTGGTAGGTCGCAGACTGCATGAGCTCCTCCTTGGAGAAGAGGCGGCGGAGGGTGGCCTGATCGAAGCGCCTGCCCCCCACAATATATAGCGCCGTGAGCAGGTCATCGCGCGCGGGCGCCGGGACCTGCGCGCGGATCGTGTCCCGGGCCTGCGCGACCGCCTCGATGGAGCTCGCGCCGCCTATGGGCGCGAGCACCGCGAGGTCGGCGTCCCTTGCGAGCGTGAGCGCGGGCACCTGATCCAGGCGGAGCACCCGGTATCGGTACTGACTGAGCAGCTCATCCCCGTGGCGGACCTCGAAGACCTCTGGGAGCCCATCACAGGGCTCGAGCAGCAGGACCGCCGTTCGCACGGGGAGGCCGGTGTTAGCGTGAAGGATGGCTCCGTACAAGGAGAGACGCGGCCCGAGCTCGTCGATCTTGGCGGCGGTCTCGTACTCCACATGGCCGACGAAGGGCCCACGCTCATCCTCGGCCAGGGCGATGCCGTCCACCCCCTTCCGCACCAGCGCCGGCTGGCTGTCCAGCGGCCCTGTCACGACGAGCGACGGCGATCCCAGCGCGAAGCGCAGGAGCTTCTCCGGCGCCCGCTTCCAGAGGTCGCGGACGATCCGATCCAGGTAGTCCCGCGGAATCTCGAGCGACATGGCCGATCCTCGTGCGCCTGCTATCGCCAGGGCGCGCCGATGTCGCGGCCATAAACTGTCCGCTTAGATCCTGGACGAGGCGCGACGGGCGGGGTAGCGCCCGCGGAGCAGCCCGAGCAGGGTGACGATCAGCCCGAGGGCCGTTCCCCCTGAGCTCCCAGCGCTCGCGCAGGCGCAGCCCCCCGACTTGTCGTCGGGCAGCACGCCGCCCCCCTCTCCGCCGCCCTCGTCGCCTCCCGTCTCGCCGGTGTCGGCGGGACCGGTGTCCGGCTCGGCCCAGCGCAGCTCGTAGGAGTAGCCGAAGGTCTCGTCCTCTTCGGTCTCCTCGGGCGTCGCGGCGATGGCGACGTGGACGAACTTCTCGGTCCCGTCCAGGGTCAGCGTGCTGGACCCGGCGTTGTCGGTCAGCGAGACCTCGACGTAGGCCACCTCGCGGGTCTTCTCGGTGACGACGATCACCCCCCAGCGCGCCGCGCTGCCCTTGGAGCCGGCCTCGTCTCCGTTGAAGCCCAGGACCAGCTCGCCGGCCGGCGGGTCCTCCAAGCGCAGGACGTTGTAGCCGTAGCGCTGGGGCAAGGTGTCCGCGGGCCCGTTCACCCAGCCGTCCGTGCCCTCGACCGGGAGCTCGGCGACGACGCGGTGATCGTCCTCGCCGTACCAGATCTCATAATAGTCCAGCATGTAGGCGTAGGCGTCGCCGTTCGCGTAGTCCCAGGTGGTGTTGTGCGCAGCGAACCAGGGGAAGACCTCTTGGATGCTCGTGTCGTACTCCACCAGGAGCTGATCCAGGCTCTCGAGCGGATCGCGCGAGCCCCCCACCACCCAGGAGTCGCGGATCAGGGTCCAGTCCGCGACGTGCTCGCTGAGGAAGGTGGGGAAGATGAAGGCGCCGTACTGGTGGTACTCCTGCAGGGTCCCGCGGTCGGGGTAGTCGAAGAAGTTCACCGACAGGTAGGGCAGATAGGCCAGCCCCATCAGGAAGATCGCCGCGTAGTCGTTGTCCGGGTAGACCTGCCCCGCCGCCCACTCGGCGGTGGCCTCCCAGTACCAGGCGGCGTCGCCGGTGTAGGTGTAGGTCTCGAGCCCGCCCTGGATCGCGTGATAGAACTCGTGCGCGGCCGTGATCTCGGCGTACGCCGCGTCGGAGAGCGTGTCGGCCGCCACGACGACCATCGGATAGCCGTCGGGGTCGGTGTAGTAGTAGCCGGCCGAGCCGTAGCCATCGGGCGTGCCCGAGCCCGAGTCGCCGATGTAGACGTTGAACAGGTAGCGATCGGCGCCGGGGGGAGCCGGGTGGCCCATCTCGTCGATCTCGATCCGCCAGGCGTCCTCGAAGGCCGCGATGAGGAACGCGACGTCCTCCTCCTGCACGCCGCCCGAGGTCCCCCACTTCACGATGAAGTGCTCGGAGACGAGCTCGTTCGGAAAGTCGCCGTACGCGTCGCGCGCCTCGAGGGTCGCGTCAGGGGGCAGCGGCGCGTAGGCGGGAAGGTCGACGGGCGGTGGTCCGCCGAGCAGCGGCAGCGCGCACGGCAGAGACGCGGCCTGGGCGGCCGCGGACGACGAGACCAGGAGCGCCGACAGCATCACCGCAGACCGCATGACGAACCTCTCGCCGCAGCGCGCGGCCTGAACCGCAGGTTAGCCCGCGATCAGGCGGCCTGGCTACGACGAAGCGCCGTCCTGGCCCGATCCGTCGGCAGAGGCCTGACCCTTGCTCTTCTTGCCCTTCGCCTTGGGCGCCTCGGCGGGAGCGGCCTCGGCGGGCGCCTCGACCTGCGCGGCCTCGGCGGGGGCGGCCTCGGCGGGCGCCTCGACCTGCGCGGCCTCGGCCGGCGCGCCCTCCTCGACCGGGGCGCTCGGCGCGCCCGAAGACGACGGGACCTCTGAGCCCGTGGCCTCGACCACGTGCGGCGG
>CAZKWG010000037.1:0-21486 GCA_964556105.1 uncultured Enterobacterales bacterium
GCTGGTGCTGCTCAAGGGGCGCCACGACCACCTGCAGCGCTGGGTGCAGACGGGCGGCACGGGCGACCGCGACGGCACCTGGGGCCGCCTGCTCAGCGACGAGCTGCCGGAGATCCTGCGCGATCCGCTCCCCCCCGCTCCCGCCCGCGGCCGGGTCACCGCCACCTACCACCGGCTGCGCGCCTGGCTCGCCGACGGGCTGGACGAGACGATCGCCGGCCTGCGGCCCACCCTGATCGCCGTCGCCGCGCTGCCGCCGGGTCGCCAGCTCGCGCGGGCCGCCGAGGCTCTGCTCGCGCCCACCTGGGACGCGCGCGTCCCCTTCCCCAAAGCGGGCTTTCCCACGTTTCAGGAGCACGCGAGCCAGGTCGTCGCCGGCTCGCAGCCTGCCCTGTAGGTCTCCACCCAGCGCACAGGATGGCGACCGAGCCCCGTTTCCCTTGTGCGTCCGTGGGGCGTCCGATCGATGGCCTCGCCAGGAGCTTCCATGGACGCCCCCGTCTCTGAGCGCACGCTGCGCCGCTACCTCGCCGGGGCCCTGGATCCGGGCCGTCGCGAGGAGGTCGAGGCCGCCTTGTCGGCCAGTCCTCGCCTGCGGGAGCAGCTCGCGTTGCTGGTGGCGACCACGGTGCGCGAGGAGCCCAGCGACTGGCGGCTCCCGCCTGCGGGCGCGCGGGGGCCCTTCGCGCTCGAGCCCGCGGTCCAGCCGGGGGCGATGATGGGCGAGGACGCGCCCGATGAGGACGACTACGTCGAGCTGCGCTTCGGCGCGCCCGACGCGCTCGGAGCGCACCGCCTCTTCGTGCTCGAGCGCGGCGAGGACGGCGAGTGGGAGGTGTTGTTCCCCGTCGCGCCCGAGGAGGAGCGGACCCTGGCCAGCCTCCCGCGGACGGCCGAAGGCCAGATCCGGCTGGACATCGTCCCCCGGCGGCATGCCGGGCTGCGCCTCGCCGTGGCGCTGGTGCCGGCCGATGTGACGGTGGCCTGGGCGCTCGCCGCGCCGGCCCGCTGGGATGGGCTACGCGCGGCCCTCGCCGAGGGGCGCGTGCCCGTCGAGAGCGCGACGCTTGCTGCGGCCCCCCGGGGAGCCCTGCTATCCTGAGGCGGGAGGACGAGATCCCTTGGCTGATCCGCGTCAGGTGACGCTCTCCTGGGAGACGGGGGCCTGGGTGACGGAGGAGGGGCTGGGCGGCCCCTCGGTGCTCGCCAGGGCCGTCGCCAGCGACCCGACCTTCTCCGTGACGCCGGTGGAGCTGACGCCGCACGGCGGCGAGGAGCTCACGCTGGACTCCGAGGAGCTCGGCGGGCGCCACCCGCTCCCTTCGACGGGCGCGCGCTCGGAGAGCGGGGGCGGGTCGCGCTCGGACAGCACCGGGCGATCCGACGCGGCGCTGGCTTCGTTTCAGCCGAAGACCGCCGACCCGCTCGCCCGCTACGAGCGCCTCGGGCTGCTGGGCCAGGGCGGGATGGGCGAGGTCTGGCGGGTGCGCGACCGCGACCTGAACCGCGTCATGGCGCTCAAGGTCGTGCGGGCCGATCGCGCCCCCACCGAGCGGATGCTCGCCCGCTTCATCGAGGAGGCGCAGGCCACCGCCCAGCTCCAGCACCCCGGCATCGTGCCCGTCCACGAGCTGGGCCGCCTGCCGGACGGGCGCTTCTACTTCACGATGAAGGAGATCCGCGGGCGCACGCTGGCGGAGGTGATCACCGAGGTCCACCAGGCGGCGCGCGGCGGCGTCTGGGAGGCGACGGCCAGCGGCTGGACCTTCCGGCGCCTCGTCGAGGCCTTCCACCGCACCTGCGAGGCCGTCGCTTACGCCCACGCGCGCGGCGTGGTCCACCGCGATCTGAAGCCCTCGAACATCATGCTCGGGGACTATGGCGAGGTGCTGGTCGTGGACTGGGGGCTGGCCAAGGTGCTCGGCCGCCCCGATCATGTCGCCGCCGAGGGGCGCCTGGACCCTGTCGTGACCACCCGCTCGGAGGGGGACGTGCTGGCCACGCGCGCGGGCGAGGTCGCCGGCACGCCCGCCTACATGTCGCCCGAGCAGGCCCGCGGCGAGGTGCGCGAGATCGGCCTGCCCAGCGACGTCTACGCGCTCGGCGCCGTGCTCTGGCACATCCTGAGCGGTCGCCCTCCCTTCTCCGGCAGCTTCATGCTGCTGCTCGCGCAGGTGGCGAGCGGCGACGTGCGCCCGCCCGCTGGCCCCGCGCCCCTGCCGCCCGAGCTGGTGAGGCTCTGCTTGCGGGCGATGGCGCGCGAGCCCGCCGACCGCTTCTCGGACGCCAGCGGCATCGCCCGCGAGATCGCCGCCTGGCTGGACGGCGCCCGCCGTCGCGAGCAGGCCCTCGAGGCGGTGGCCGAGGCGGACGAGATGAAGCCGGAGATCGCCCGGCTGCGCGCCCGCGCCCGCCAGCTCCGGGCGGAGGCGGAGGCCCTGCTGGCCGAGGTCAAGCCCTGGGAGCCGGTGGACCGCAAGCGCCCCGCCTGGGAGCGCGAGCGCGAGGCCGCGACGCTGGAGCGCGACGCCCGCCTGCGCGAGGTCGAGCACCTCCAGACCCTTCGCTCGGCGCTCAACCACTGGCCCGAGCTGGTCGAGGCCCACGATCGCCTCGCCGACCACTACCGCGCGCTGCACGAGGAGGCCGAGGCCCGCCGCGACACCGACGCCGGGCTGGAGGCCGAGGCCCTCCTGCGCGTCCACGACCGCGGGCGGCACGCGGGCTGGCTTCGCGGGGACGGCGCGCTCACCCTGGTCACCGATCCACCCGGGGCGGAGGTGCTCCTCTACCGCTACACCCTCGAGGACCAGCGGCTGGTGCCTGTGCTGCAACGCAGCATGGGGCGGACGCCCCTCGTGGACGCCGTGCTGCCCATGGGCAGCTACCTCTGTGAGATCCGCCTGGAAGGACATGAGATCGTCCGTTACCCCGTCTACCTGCGCCGTCAGGAGCGCTGGGACGGGGTGCGACCGGGGGACGACGCGCCGACGCCGATCCATCTGCCGCGCCTGGGCGCCCTGGGTCCGGAGGACCGCTACGTGCCGGCCGGCTGGTTCTGGAGCGGCGGGGACGAGGCGATCCGCAAGGACGGCCTGCCCTGGCGGCGGATCTGGCTGGACGCCTTCGTCATCCAGCGGTTCCCGGTGACCAACCGGCAGTACATCGCTTTTCTGGACGCCCTGGTGGCCGTTGGCCAGGAAGAGGAGGCGCTGCTTCTGGCGCCCCGCGAACGCGGCGCGGGTGGGCAGCTCGGGCCGATCATCTACGGGCGCGACGCCGACGGGCGTTTCGTGCTGCAGCCCGACGCCGAGGGGGATCTCTGGCAGCCGGACTGGCCCGTGGTGATGGTGGACTACGCGGGCGCCCTGGCCTACGCGCAGTGGAGGGCGGCTGTGGAGGGACAGCCCTGGGGGCTGGTCAGCGAGCTGGCCTGGGAGAAGGCCGCGCGTGGGGTGGACGGCCGGATCTTCCCCTGGGGAGACAGCTTCGATCCGACCTTCTGCTGCATGCGGGACAGCTCGCCCGACGGTCCGATGTTGTCCAGCGTCACGGGCTACCCGCTGGACGAGAGCACATTCGGCATGCGAGGTGCCGCCGGAAACGTGCGAGACCGCCTCGGCAGTCCCATCTCGATGCAGGGCCCGCCTGTTGATCGCGCGGGCCTGCCCGTCCCCGTGGAGGACGACGGGAGCGCCCCGCTCGCGTTGCGTGGGGGTTGCTTCGGCTGGGCGGCGAGCTTCTGTCGGCTGGATTTCCGCCAGCTCATGAGTCGTCAGGACAGGCGCATTGACCTCGGGTTTCGACTGATGCGTCCGCTTCGGGGGCCATGAGGGCTGCGCCGATTGGCGACCGCTCCCCCGGTCCCTTGAGGGGTGAACGACGGGCAGACCGCCCGCCCCGCCTTCAGGAGACCCCCATGACGACCCGCATCGCGCTCATCGGCCTCGCCCTCGCCCTCAGCGCCAACGCCGCCCTGGCCTTCGATCCGCCCAGACCTCGTCCCAACCCGCTCCCGGTCCCGACCACCCCGATTCCGGGGGAGCCCATCTGCAACCCGGAGATCAACCCGGACTGCGGTGAGGTCGTCATCACCAACCCCGGTGACGGCGGCATCTACCCCGACCCGACCTTCACCATCCTCCAGTGCGAGCGCTTCTGGTCGCCCGCCGATCTCTTCGAGGCCCCGCTCGCGGTCGGCACCTTCAACCCCGACAACGCCAGCGAGGTCGGCGTCTACGTGCAGTCGGGCTGGGACCACGACAACATGTACTACACCCAGGTCCTCACGAACGCGGACCCGGGCGGCCAGCTCGACTTCGGCACGACGATGGCCGACCTCGACGGCGACGGCGCGCTGGACCTGGTGGTCGGCATGCCGCACAGCAGCAAGGCGGCGTCCGATGGTGGCGCCCTGGCGATCTTCTTCGGCCCGGTGCTCGAGCGGACCCTGGACATGGAGCGCCCCGACCTGGTCATCGCCGGGGCGGTGCGCGGCGGGGAGCTCGGCCTCGGCGTCGGGCGCCTGGCGGGCAAGGCGGGCGGGCCGGACGGCCTGCGCGTGAACAGCCCCTTCGAGGGCCTGATCTACGTCATCCCGGCCTCGGGCGAGCTGCCCGGGATCCTGGACGAGCGCCACCTCGTCCCCGCCGAGTAGCCGCGCCGCGCCCGCGCCGGGCACCTGCAAGACTTCCTTGACAGCTCTTGTGGGTGCCCGCGCGGCGTGGAACAACAGGAGGGGCGGGGCTGACCCGCGGAGACCGAATGCCCTTCCTGCTGACCTTCGCCATCGTCATCGGCACCGCGCTCACCAGCGTGGGCATCGGCCTGAACCTCGCCGTCCCGATGGTCCTGTTCACGGCCGGCTGGGCGGCTTTCGACAGCATGAAGGTGGGCGCGCGGCACTTCCGCGGCTTCATGGGGCGCGGGCCCGTGGCGGTGTTCTTCCTGGTCGCCGCCCTCTGGGTCCTGACCTTCCCCGCCTACATGGTGCTGCGCGAGCGCATCCGCGCCGGCGTGGCCGAGCCGCGGCCGGGGCTGAGCTCGGACGAGGTGCGGCGCCTGGTGCTGGCGGCCTTGCGCTGAGGGCTCCCGCGACGAGGACATGGACGCTTCGGAGTGGGTCAGGTTATTAAACCTTGGATCCTCGAAGACGCTCCCAGTGACATCAACGCGACAGCGTGGCCCTCGCGAAGACCACGGACTTGAGGTATCCTCGAGCCAACTGTCCGAGAGTCCCATCATGCTCGACCGACGCTTCACGCTTCTCCTGCTCTTCGCTACGGCCTGTCAGAAGGACGAGCCGAAGGTCAAGGCGACCTGGGAGCTCGTTCTGGACGTTCCTCCCAGCGTCGTCGCCGGAGAGGACGTCTCGTACACGTTGAGCGCCGTCTCCTCTCAGGGCGAGGTCCGCACGCTCGACACCTGGACGATCCGCTCCGATGTCGAGCCCGAGCTCGACTGGAACGAGAACCGGATCCGCCCGGTGAAGGCCTCGCCGCAGGTGATCGACGTGGAGGGCTCGGTCGAGGAGCTGGGCGAGCTGCTGGAGACCCGCGCCGAGATCGCCGTCTCTCCGGGACCGCCCACCAGCCTCTCCCTGGAGCTGGAGGCGCGCGAGGGCTCCTTCGAGGTGGGCGACGAGATCTTCACGGACGTGACGATCACGGACGCGTACGGCAACGAGACGCGCGACCCCTGGGAGCTGAGCGCCGAAGGCGGCGACGTCGCCCTGGCCGGCTCGTCGTTGACCTTCCTCTCGGACGGCATCTACACCATCCGGGCGACCGTGACGGGCACCGAGATCTACGACGACGAAGGCCCGATCCTGGTGGACTCGAGCGGCCCCGTCTTCACCATGGCCTTCCCGGAGCACGTAGACACCACGGCCTCGAACCTGGGGCGCGTGCGCGGAAACGTCGTGGACCTGGTCTCGGGGGTCAGCTTCGCCACGTTGGACGGCGAGGATCTGTCCTTCGACGAGCTGGGCGACTTCCTGGTCTACCGCGACCTGGACTTCGGCATCAACGTCATGACCCTCCAGGCGATGGACAACGACGGCAACGGCACCGAGCTGGTCAACACGGTGCTGTGCGGCGACACCCTCACCCATGAGGAGGTCGTGCCCGAGGGCATGGTCGTGCACCTCGGCGACGGAGAGGGCGGGCTCGAAGAGATCACGCAGGGCCTGGACGCCGTCATCGACGACATCGACATCACCAGCTCGCTGCCCATCGAGATCGTGGCCAGCAAGTACGATGTCGCCATCGTGGACGTGGACTACCGCTTCGACGGCGTGGACATCGAGCCCTCGGACGGCGTGCTCGAGGCGACCACCTCGCTGTCGAACATCGAGGTGGACATCGAGGGCGAGGTCAAGGCGGTCTTCTGGATCGACGCGACGGGCTCGGTCGATGTGGAGGAGGTCAAGGTCGTCGTCGAGCTGGAGCCGGTGGTCTACTCGTCGGGCAAGCTCGGCGTGACGGTCGCGGACACCCGGGTCACCATCGAGGGCCTGGAGATGGACTTCGAGGCCAGCCTCTTCTCGGTGGTGGAGGCGGTCGGCCTGGACACCGTGCTCGAGGAGTACGTCACGTCGCTCCTGGAGGACGAGATCGCCGCGGCGGTCGAGAGCGCCGTGAGCACGCAGGTGGAGGCCGCGCTCTCCTCGCTGTCGCTGAGCTACGACATCAGCGTGATGGATCGGACCTACGCCCTCGAGGGCGAGTTCGCCCGCGTCGCGATCGATGAGGGCGGCGTCCTGCTGGCCATGGACATCGCGATCACGCCGGAGAGCCCCATCGAAGATCCGTTCATCGATGGCAGCCTGTACGCCAGCTATGTCGCGCCCACCATGAGCGATCTGGGCGGGATCGCCGCCGGCGTGAACCTGGACCTGATGAACCGCATCCTCTACCTGGCCTGGGTGGAGGGGGCGATGGACTACACGCTCACCTCCGAGCAGCTCGGGCTGTCGCCCGACGCGCTCGCGCTGGTCTTCCCCGAGGCGACCAGCGTGACCTTCGCCGTCGAGGCCATGCTGCCGCCCGTCGTGCTGCCCGGCGACATGATCACGCCGATGGAGGCGCAGATCGGCGCCCTGCGCATCCTGGCGGTAGACCAGGAGAACGCGACGCTGCTGGACATGAGCATCGGCGCGGTCCTGGATGTGGACCTGGACGCGGACGGCGACACGTTGACCCCGAGCCTGGAGATGGTCGGCGACCCCTGGATCGAGATCACCGAGGTCGCCGAGCAGTCCACCGGCATCGTGAACTATGACGCGATGATCCTGCTCCTTCTGCCGCAGGTGGTGGACAATGTGGCCGCGGCGCTGCAGGTCATCACCCTGCCCAGCGTGAGCGGCTCCACCCTGAGCATCGACCGCATCACGCCCTATGGCGAGGACGGCGGCTATCTCACGGCGCTCGGGACGATGGACATCGCCGGGGACTGAGGGTGGGCTGAGGGCGGCGCCGCCGGAGAGGGCCTGAGCCTCCGAGCGGCTACGCGTACCCCCTCGCGACGCTTCCCCCAAAAGCAGAGAGGGCCGGCCGAACCCCCCCGGTTCCGGCCGACCCTGTCAGCTGGCCACCTCATCTCTCTCGAGCATCGGTGACGCTTCCCTATAAAGCAAGAGGCGTGCCAGGGTAGAGTCCATAGCGGGAAAATCATCGTAGATCGACGATTATTTTTTTGTTGTCCTTCGTCTGGCTCGGAGGGGGCTCCCGCCCTGAGGCGTCAGCATGTGTTTTCTGGCACACTTCATGGGGTCAGAAGACACACCTCTCGGGCCGCCCTGTGCGGACGGACGTCGAGAAGCGCTTGACCACGGTCGAGCCGAGGCGCTACGGTGCCGCCGAGGAACGTGATGCTGCCTCTCACCGTGCTCGCTTTCATGAGCGGCCTCGCGCTTGCGGAGTCCGTCACACAGGAGGTGCCGCCCGAGACCGCGCCAGCCCAGACCTGGACGGCGCTGCGCGTGGCGGTGGAGTGTCAGAGCGGCGGACGCACGAAGGCCTGCTTCTTCCTGCGCAGCTTCCTCGACGAGCACGAGGTGCTGGCCTACGCGCCGCGGGCGGAGGCCGACGTCGTGCTCTACGTGAACACCACGCAGAACACCAACGACGACGTGCTTCAGCTCCGCTTCGTCTCCGAGCTCCCGGGGGCGCCCGCCAGCTTCGAGCTCCTCCAGGCGCTGGACACCCGCAGCTCCGATGACGAGCAGCGCGCGGTCCTCCGGCCGGCCTTCCTGCGCGGCGTCGGGCCCTATGTGACCTCCCTCAACCCGGAGGCCGTGACCGTCTCCCTCGCGGCGCCGGCGGGCGCCACGGAGACGGTGGCGCAGACCTCGCCCTGGGGCGCGGGGCTCTACCTGGGGGGCTGGGGCTCCTGGACGGAGGACTTCCAGAGCCTGGAGATCTGGGATGGCGTCTACCTGTACTACAAGACGGAGCGGCAGCGCATGACCGTGGGCGCCGCCCACGAGATGGACCTGTCTTACCAGCCCTCGCTGGAGGTCGAAGACCACCAGGTCTCGCTGGACAGCAGCTCGTACTCGGTCGGGGTGTCGGCGCTCTATGGGTACAACCTGAATGATCACTGGACGGTGGGCGGGGTGGCGCGGGGCGGGCTCGATGACCCGGATGGCCAGTATCGGGCGACGGCGCGGGCGCACGGCGCCGTGGAGCGAAACTGGTTCCCCTCGGACGACCCGCGCGGCAACCGGCTGGCGCTCACGTACATGCTGGGTGGGCAGGCGGACTGGTACCACCACCGCAACCAGCTCGGCCAGGACCGCGCGTTCTTCCCGACGCACGCGCTGATGCTCCAGGGGGCGGTGCGCGTGGACACCGTCGAGCTCTCCATGGAGCTCGGGGCGGCCTCGGAGCTGCTCCACCCGCTGCAGCGCTACGTGCTCAGCGCGGGAGGGAGCACCGAGATCACGCTGGGAGACCACGTCGATCTCAGCTTCAACCTGTGGCTCACCCAGCAGGCCATCCCCGGCCCGGCGGACATCGACACCTCGAGCTACGAGGCGGTGACGCGGTCCGACTACGCGGAGCCCCTGAGCATCTGGGGATTTTTCAACATCAACGTCCACTTCGACCACACGAACGGGAAGCGAAACAACCGCTTCGACACGCTGGACGGGCTGGACAACACCTCGAACCTCTGAGCCGCGCCCCGCTCGCGGACGGGGCTCAACGACGGGCGCGCAGGGGGGCGAGGTTCGGCTCCTCGTCGAAGACCTTGACCACGTAAGAGCAGAGGGGGAGGATCTTCAGCCCCTGGGCGCGCGCGTGCGTGACCCCGGCCTCGACGAGCTGGCGGGCGAGACCCTGTCCGCGGGCGCGGGGATCGACCCAGGTGTGGTCGATCTCCATCGGGCCGTCGCGGTGTCGGCCATAGGTCATTTCACCGATGATCTGTTCACCCTCTGATGCGACAAAGATGCCGCCCTGTCCTCGTTGCTCGTGTCGGATCACCATTTTTTGCGTTCCCTCCTGGACCTCTGCAGCTTTTCGCCCTGACACACACTGTTACCGCGCTGTAACGCGAAGGGGTTGGCCCTTGCAGCGACACCGCCATAGTTGAGCCGCCACTCGGGCGACCCTGGTCGAGCGCTCAAAGAGAACTCTCTGAGCGCTCGTCGAGATCCGTCGTTTTTCTTCCTCTTCCAGGAGCACCCATGCTTCGCTGGTCCACCGCCTCCCTCTTCGTCCCCCTCCACGCGCTCCTGGCGCTCTCGCTCGCGGGCTGCGCGGGTGACAAGTCCGACGCGGGGGATGACACCGCCCCGGAGACCGGCAACACCAGCGGCCTCGACGAGGATGGCGATGGCTATGACGCGGTGGACGACTGCGACGACGGGGACGCGACGATCAACCCCGGGGTCGAGGAGGCCTGCGACGGGGTCGACAACAACTGCGACGGCGAGGTGGACGAGGGCGTGACCAGCACCTGGTACGCCGACGAGGACGGCGACGGCTTCGGTGACTCCGAGTCCGCGGTCGAGGCCTGCGAGCCCACCGACGGCTATGTCCCGACCGACGGCGACTGCCTGGACAGCGACCCGTACTACTACCCGGGCGCGCCCGAGGACGACTGCACCGACGAGAACGACTACAATTGCGACGGTTCGGTGGGCTTCGCCGACGCCGACGGGGACGGCTCGGCGGCCTGTGAGGACTGCGACGACGACAACGCTGACCGCAGCCCGGACGCCACCGAGATCTGCGACGGGCTGGACAACGACTGCGACGAGCTCGTGGACGGCGCGGACGACAGCGTCGATGTGAGCTCCATGCCGGACTGGTACGCCGACGCGGACGGGGACGCCTTCGGCGACGCCGGCTCGACCATGGCCTCCTGCGAGCAGCCGGAGGGCTACGTGGCGGACGATGGGGACTGCGACGACGCGGAGGAGGACGTCAACCCGGCCGCCGACGAGATCTGCGACGAGGTGGACAACGACTGCGACGGCGACGTGGACGATGATCCGGTGGACGGTGACACCTTCTACGCGGACGACGACGGGGACGGCTTCGGCAATGAGGACGAGCGCGCCTCCGCCTGCGAGGCCTCGGACGGCTGGGTGACGAACGACGACGACTGCGACGACACCGACGACGACATCAACCCGGACGCCACCGAGGTCTGTGACGACGAGGACAACGACTGCGACCGCGCCACCGACGACGCGGACAGCAGCCTGGACATGAGCACCACCGAGACCTGGTACGCCGACAGCGACGGGGACACCTGGGGTGACCCGGAGACGAGCACGGACGCCTGCGACGCGCCGCGCGGCTATGTCGAGGACAGCAACGACTGCGACGACGCGGTCGCGGCGGTGAACCCGGACGCGACGGAGATCTGCGACGGGCTGGACAATGACTGCGATCGGCAGATTGACGACGCGGACAGCAGCCTGGACACGAGCACGCTGGACACCTGGTACGAGGACAGCGACGGCGACGGCTTCGGTGATCGCAGCTCCAGCCGCAGCACCTGCGAGATGCCCGCCGGCTACGTGGACGACAACTCGGACTGTGACGACGGCGACGAGGACATCAACCCCGACGCGGACGAGCTGTGCAACGGCGTGGACGACGACTGCGATCGGACCGCGGACGAGGAGGCCGTGGACGGGGACTGGTACTCGCAGGACGAGGACGGGGACGGCTTCGGATCGACCGAGGTGGTCTGGGCCTGCGACGGGCCGGACAACGACTGGGACTGCGACGACGCCAACGCCGGCGAGCCGCAGGTGGTCAGCGCGACCTCGAGCGGCACCGCCGACGGCACGCTCGCCCATCCCTGGACGAGCATCCAGAGGGCCATCGACGAGGCGGACGAGTGCGTGGTGGTCTTCTCGGGGACCTACTCCGAGGCCATCGACTTCGGCGGCAAGGACATCACGGTCACCGGCATCGACGGCGCGGAGGGGACGGTGATCGACGCCTCAGACGCCGAGGCTCCGGCGGTCACCTTCGCCAGCGGCGAGGGCTCGGGCGCGACGCTCAGCGGCTTCACGTTGACCGGCGGCACGGGCAACCTCACCGAGACCTCCGCCACGACGGACTGCGGCTCGGGCGACGAGTGCACGACCTATTACCAGAGCTGGTGCGGCGGCGGCGTCTACGTGGACGGCTCGGATCCCACGCTCGCTGACCTGATCATCCAGGACAACAACCTGGTGCCGGCCTCGACGAGCACGTCGGGCACGGACACCACCTATGTCTACTCCTTCGGCGGCGGCGTCTGCGTGCAGAACGGCACCGTGGACATGAGCGGCGTCAACATCTTCACGAACTTCGCCGACCAGGGCGGCGCGGTCTACGTGGATGAGGACTCGCTGGTCAGCCATGAGGCGTCCGCGGTCATCGCCAACACGTCCATGGAGGGCGGCGCGTACGCGGTCGATGGCGGCGGGCTGACGATCACGAACATCGCCTCCTCCTGGAACACCTCGGCCACGTCGGCGGGTGGCGTCATCGTCGTAGACGGCGTGCTCACGGCGACCAACATCACCTTTGGCGGGGACGACGCGCCCGACGCCGGCGCGGTGGTGGTCACGGGCACGGGCAGCGCCACGGTCATGAACTCGATCTTCTACGGGGCCGGCACCGGCTACGGCGTCTGGGTGGACTCGGGCGCCAGCTTCACGGGCTCCTACAACAACGTCTACTCCAACGCCGGCGGCACCTACTACGGCGTCACCGATCCGACGGGCACGCTCGGCAACATCGCCGGGAACCCGCGCTTCGAGAACGTCACGGACGACGACGCGCCCTGGAACGACGACTGGCACCTGCGCACGACGTCGGCCTCGTACAACACCGGCAACTCGGCGGCGGCGTACAACGACACGGACGGGACGCGCAACGACATGGGCGCTTATGGCGGTCCGGGCGGAGCCTGGTAATTATCGGCATTCGTCTGAAGTCGGATCCCACAGAGGCCAGTCAGACCCGAAAGGGGGCTGGTCAATCTGGCTCGGCACTACCTCCTGGATCGAGCGTGGGGCGCCGCCGCAGCGCGGCGAGGATCGCGCCGTGCTCGACCAGATCGAGATCTCGGAATTCGTTCAGACCGCGCCAGAGCGGCACGCCTGGGAGCAGGTGGCGGTAGATCACGCTGGCCGAGGCGATCGGCCGGTCAGGTTGATGGTCCCAGGTCATCGCGTCGGCAATTGCCTGGAGCTGAGCCGGATCGCGCTGGCTCCATCGCAGCACCAGCTCGCCGCCGACGAGGAAGTCGCGTTTCGAGAGGTTGCAGCGGTCGTCGGCGACGACCAGGTTGCCGAGATCATCCAGCGGGATGCGAGACCACGGCAGGAAGTGGTCAACGTGCGCCTCGCCGGGTCGCACGCGGTTGAGGCAGTAGAAGCAGCGTCC
The DNA here is from genome assembly GCA_964556105.1 of uncultured Enterobacterales bacterium. Lineage (GTDB taxonomy): Bacteria > Myxococcota_A > UBA796 > UBA796 > CAZKWG01 > CAZKWG01. Next base: position 12,903 of record CAZKWG010000037.1, read on the forward strand.
CGCCTGCAGATCCAGGAGCGGCTCTCTCACTGGCGTGAGGTCGATACGCTCCTGGCCAAAGAGGAACTCCTCCAGGTGCCGCTCGGGCAGACCGTTGAGCCGCGCGACCATGTCGCTCCACTGCCGCTGAATGAGCGGCCGGAGAACGGCGGCGAGCGACACGAGCTGGTCGGGCACCCCCGGCAGGAAGAGCAGCCGGTTGTCCAGGCCGTCGGGCCGGAGCTGCGACCGCCGCGTGAGCAGCGGTAGCTCCGGTTGGATGCGGAGCCCGCTGTTCTGCTCGATGGTCCAGGCAAAGTGGTACAGGAAGGGCTCGTGTCGCTTGCCGATGAGCTGGAGCCTGGGGATCGGCTGGGTGGCGGCGATCCACTCGACCTCGTCGCGCAGGCGTTGGTAGCGGTCGGGATCGAGCCTGCGCGCCTGCCCAGGCGTGTGACAGACGCGCGGCAGCCGTTCGCGAAACTGAGCAATTTGCTGGAGAATTCCAGCCTGCGCACGACCGCGGCCCACGTGAGCGGTGCTCGACTGATACAGACGGCCATCGTCGCCCTCGGCATTGGGCGTCGTCCAACGGTGATAGGCGCGCGTGTGCGGCCAGTACAGGGCGATCAGGCGCTCGGCGACCTGCACAGTCGTGACACTGGTGGGCGTGTTGCCCTCGGCCGTGCCCTCGACGCAGAGGTCGATGAGGGCGAGCATGAGCGCGTACTTGTAGGTCGCCGTGAAGCTCCCCTGCGCGAGGAGCACCAGCATCCGATCCAGGAAGAGTGTGTCCATCGAGACCCCGCAGATCAGCTCAGCCTTCTTCGACCGGAGGCGGCAGGTTCCTGGCGAGTTCCTGTTCGAGCTCCTCTATGGTTGGAAGACTCCCGCGAAGGTCCTCGGGAAGGGCCTTTGCCAGTTCGGTTTCCCAGCTCGCCACACCGATCGGCCGGTTCAGCCCGCGAAGCGCATACTCGACCAGCACTCGATTCTTCGTAGGATCGCGCACCAGCAGCAAGCCAATCGTCGGGTTGTCCGAAGGATGCCGCATCTGATCGTCGACCGCCGACAGGTACACGTTCAGTGTGCCTGTAAATGCTGGATCGAATGGCACGGCCTTCAGCTCGACAACGATGAAGGCACGCAGCTTCAGGTGATAGAATAGCAGGTCGATCACGAACTCATCACCGCCCACCTGAACTCTCACCTGCCGGCCGACGAAGGCGAACCCGGCTCCAAGCTCCAGCAAGAAACGCTGGATGTGGTCCATGAGGGCCTGCTCGACCTCGGCCTCGCGTCGAGGGTCAGCGGTGCCGATGTAGTCGAACAGGTACGGATCCTTGAACACCTGCGCCGCCATGTCGGACCCCGGCGGAGGCAGCGTGCGCCCGAAGTTGTGAAGGGCCTTGCCAGCTCGGAGATGAAGCCGCCCCTCAATCTGGAGACCGAGGATGCTGCGCGACCATCCTTGCTCCAGGGCCTGACGTGCGTACCAGAGACGCGTGTCGGCGTCCGGCAGGCGCTCGATCAGGATCACGTTGTGACCCCAGGGAATTTGTGCAACAGCCTGTTGCACGATCTCGAGGTCAGGCCATGCCGCCGCAGGTCCAGGGAGAGCCGATCGATAACGCGCGCGCCCCAGCCCTGCGCGGCCTGTCTCGCGAGAATCATCGAGCCTATCTCCCAGTACAACGCCACCATAGTCGCGTTGGCGCTGAGAACGACACGGACCCGCTCCTCGGCGATACGCCGCTTGAGCGTGGCGAGCAGCGCCTCGTAATCGGCGGGGATGATCGCGTCGGGCACAGCGGATCTCCGGATCTCCATCGTGTAACACGAGGTTCCTCCTCAGGCTGCTCGCCGCTCCCGCGGCCTCCTCAACGCCTCCGCCACCACCTCCAGCCGAACTCGGTCCCGTTGCCCCTGTGGCGGGCCGGGCGGAGCCTGGTAGGCCGCCCCCGTCCCGCCGAAGCGCCACCCTCAGACGCGCAGCTTGGCGCGGAACCCTCGGGCCGCGTAGTAGGACTGCGCGCCGTTGTGGTAGATGAAGACGTGGTTGAAGCGCCGGTCACCGAAGAGCGCGCCGCCGGCCTCGCGGATGGCTGGAGGCGTGAGCACCCAGCTCGACGTCGTCGTGTCGAGCTCGTCAAAGGACTGCAGCGCGCGGTAGTCCTCCGGGGTGAGGAGCTCGACGCCCCTCGCGTTCACCACATCCATCACCGTGTCTACAGGTCGAGCCTCCTTGCGCGTGTGCCAGGCCTCGCGGTCGTAGCAGAGGCTCCGGCGTCCAGAGGGGCTCTGTGTTGCGCAATCGACGAAGACGAGGACGTCCGGGCCCTCGATGAGGGCGATATCGGGCTCGCCGCCGCTCTCCTCCATCCAGGCGAGCCTGGCCAGGGCGTTTGCGTCGAGACGCGCCTCCACCGTCCTCCAATCGAGCCCGGGATGCCGGCTCGGATGATCGTCGAAGCGCCGCTTCAGCGTGGTGAGCAGATCCCCCCCGCTGTGCGCCTGACCTTTGTTCGCCGCCGCCGCGCTGGCCGTCTTCTTCGCGCTCATCGATCACTCCTGGGCCGCGCGTCGCCGGGCGACGTAGGGCAAAAAGAACAGGTAGACACCCGTGAACATCAACAGGAAGAGCGGGAGCAGCGGCGCGTAGGTCACCCACGCGGGCGGCGTCCCCGAGGCCATCGCGACGACGTTGGCGATGACCGCGAGCATGAAGAGCATCGAGATCCAGCGATGGAACGTCCGTATCCGTTGGCTCATGGCAGTCCCCCGAGCAGCGTGGCGAGCTTCTCGGCCATCATGGCCCAGCCGTAGCGTGCGCCGCCGAGCTCGCGTTTGTGGTGAGGCTTGAAGCCCGACTGGACGAGCGCGAGGTGCGTGCCCGCGTCGGTCGGCGTCAGCGTGAAGGTCACGATCGTGTCCATGTCGGGCACGCGCCACGAGTAGCGGAGCTTTCGACCGGGCTCGATCTCCAGGAGTCGGCAGTCGATGGCGCCATCCCACCCGGGAAAGGCCTGCGTCTGAAACCGGAACGCGGCGCCGGCCTCGAGCTTGAACCCGATGACGGGCAGCAGCCACGCCGAGAGGAGCGCCGGATCGGTCAGCGCCCGCCACACCTTCTCGGGTGGGTGGGGAAGGTCGAAGTCCATCGACAGAGATTCGGGAGCGCTCATCAATCCATGTCCTCCAGGAGCTGCTCGAGGCGCTCGACGCGCTCCGTCCAGAACGCGCGGTATTGGGTGATCCAGTCGACCAGCGGCTTCAGCCCCTGCGGATCGACGCGGTAGTAGACGCAGCGCCCGTCCCGCCGCGCGTGGACGAGCCCGGCCCCCCTCAAGGTGCCGAGGTGCTGCGAGACGGCGGACTGAGAGATGTCGAAGCGCGCCGTGAGGTCCTTCACGGCCGCCTCGCCGCGGGTGAGGGACTCGAAGATCGCTCGGCGACTCGGGTCGGCGAGCGCGGTGAAGATTCGGTCCTGGGCGGCGCTTTCCATGACGATCAATCCATAAGTGATCACTTATGGATTGTCAAGCGGGGCGCGCCGCGCCGTCCGGCGTCGTCGCCCGCGGCGAGGGCGGGCGCGCTCCGGACGAGCCCGTGCGGCCCGACCGTCGGCCAGAATGGGGAGCCCTCCTGCAGCGCCTCGTTGGGCGCTATCGCCGGCCTGAGCGGTCTCGGCTCGGTCGGGGCGACCTCATCCTCGCGCCCGACGCGGCGCGCTCTGCACGCGCCGGGCGCTGGACGCTTCGACGGCTCAAGGTCCCGTCCCGCAGTCCAGATAGCGAGTCAACAGCGCGAGATCCTCCTCGACCACGCCTCCACCGGGCGGCATGTCACCGGCGGTGAGCGCTCTCGCTCGGATCCGCGCCTCCTGCGCCCGGACCTCGGCCTCGGTGTCGAAGTCCACACCCTCCGGGGCGCCGTAACGCTCGCGCAGCCCGACAGCGTGGCAGGATCGACAGTAGGTGGCGAAGAAGCCGTCCGCGAAGCTCACCCAACCCACGGGCTCGCCGCTGTCGCAGGCCGAGCCGTCGCCGCCGCTGTCACCGTCGCCGGCGCAGGCGCTCAGCAACACCAGGAGCAGGGGCATCACGCGATCACCGCGGAGATAGCCTGGGCGCCGCCCAGGTGCTCCTCCGGATCGAGGCCGGCGAGGGTCAGCAGGGTGGCGCCCAGGTGGGTTGGATCCAAGGTAACGCCCGCGTCCGTGACCTCGCCGCTGTCCAGGTCCACCGGTCGGCCGTAGAGCGTCTCATCCCAGGCGCCCACCGCCTGCCCTCCCGCGACGCCGCTGCCGATGAGCAGCGCCGCCGTCCACGGCCAGTGCTCCTTGCCCTGGGCGGCGTTCAGCGTCGGGTTGCGCCCCATCTCCGAGAGGACGACCACCGTGGTCTCGTCCAGCAGGCTGGCCTCGGTGTCGCCGGGCCGCGCGGCCAGATCGGCCAGCAGCGTGTTCAGGCCGTCGAAGAGCGTCTCGAAGTGTAGATCCTGGAAGTTGTTGTTGGCGTGGGTGTCCCAGCCCTGGTCCGCGTAGCCGAGACAGGCGACCATGCCCGTCCGGGTGAGGCCCAGCTGGAAGCAGTCCGCGACCGCCGCGGCCTTCTGCGCGAGCGTGTCGAGCGACGACAGGCTCAGCGAGCCCGCCAGCCCGATGAGGGAGCTCGCCCGTGAGCGCGTGACCTGCTCGGCTGCGGCGATCCGTGGGCCCTGACCTCCCCTGAGCGCGGCGTAACGCTCCAGCCTGGCGCTGGCGTAGGCGTCCTCCAGGGCCTCGACGCGGGCGGCGATGTCCTCCGGCCGCAGCTCCTCGAGCATGGTGCCTCGCAGCAGGTCGGGGAGCTGCCCGTTGCTGCCCACGCGCACCGTCGCGCCGGGGTAGCTCACCGGGTAGAGCGGACCAGAGATGTGGATGGCCGGCATCGGCAGCTCGACGTTCGAGGCCGCCGCCAACAGGGAGGTCCAGCAGTCCGAGCCGGGCTGGGCCGCGCCGGTCATCACCAGGCGCAGGCAGACCTCGTGCGCGATCGAGCGCACCTGGATGCCGTTGATGAGCGCCGCGCGGTCGCCCCAGGTCTCGAAGAAGGTGGCCACCGAGGAGCGCGTCTCAGCGTGCACGAAGGGGATGCCGTTGACCTCCTCGAAGCTGGTCGGGAGATCGCCCCGCTCGATGGCCTCGCTGGTGACGGGCGCGAACACCAGGGCGGGATCCCAGCCGCCGGGCGCGAACACGAACAGGAAGCGGCGTCCTCCCGCGCTGCTCGCCGAGAGCAGCGCGCGGGGCAGGACGATCCCGGCGGCGGACAGCGCGAGGAGCTGGCGGCGGCTCAGCATCAGTAGGTCCAGAATTGAGGGTCTTGCAGGATCACCGCCACCAGGCTGGCCCAGGACTGGTCGGTGTCGCTGAGGGCGGCGACCTGGGAGAAGAGGGCGGCGTCCGTGTCCAGGGTGTCGGCGTCGGGGCGCTCGCCGAGCATGCGCAGGCGGAGCAGGGTGACGGCGTCGTCGAAGCCGACGGTGCCGGGCAGATCGGCGTCGAGGTCCACGCCCTGGAACAGCAGCCGCTCCGCGTCGGGCAGCGCCTGGTCCCGCGCCACCGCCGCCTCGCCCGCCATCTGCGCCAGGCGCCGCGTGACCAGGGTGCGCGTGACGGTCGGCTCCAGCAGGGGTTGTAGGACCACGTCCCCGTCCACCCCGCCCGCCATGACCCGGTACCCCTCCTTGTCCGAGTCCAGCAGCACGGCCCCGTCCTCGTTCACCCAGTCGTAGCCGGTGACGCCCAGCACCGCGCTTCGAAGCTGCTCTACGCTCATCAGACGTGTGGTGCGGGCCTCGCCCCAGCGCTCGGGGTCGGCGTCCGCGCTCAGGTCGCCGGCCCGGTACTCGTCGGTGTCCATGAGGAGCCGCTCCAAGGTCGCGTAGCGCCCGCCGCTGGCGACCAGCTCGCTCCGGATGGCCTCGAGGGTCTCGAAGTCGTCCTCCGTCGTGTCCCGTCGCCACAGCGCGCTCGCGGCCCGCTGAACGGCGCAGGACCAGAAGCGGGGGTCCTCGCTGAGGATCTGCCCCAGGTAGGCCGGCCCGGGGACCGGCGTGCCGGACACGCTGGGCTGGAGCTTCAGGTAGCTCTCCCCCAGAGGCTCACGGCTGGGGTGGTAGCGGACCATCTCGTGGGCATCTTTGTCGTCGAACCACCAGAAGCCGAACAGGTTCGCCGCCAGGGGGTCCAGGCCCGAGTGGCAGGAGATGCACGCGGGGTTGGAGCGGGTCGCCTCCAGCAGGCCGTCGGTGCTGAAGTCGTCCACGCCCTCGAAGACCAGCGGGCGCTCCAGGAAGTCCGCGCAGAGCAGGTGCCGCGCGATCGCCGCGGCGCGCCCTCGGTTCAGGTTGTTCAGCGTGCTGTCGTAGCGCCACCACAAGCCGTTCGACATCAAGATCCCGCCCGCGGGCCGCCCGTCGGTGTACAGGGCCGGCGCCCAGCCCCCGGCGTCCACGGTGGCCTGGTCCGCGTCGTCGAGCAGCTCCAGCGGGAAGATCTCCAGCAGCGTCTGGTTGGCCATGGTGCCCTCTCGCGTCACGATCTCCGAGTAGGGCACGTCCTCGGTGGCCACGCGAGCGAGCAGACGCAGCGGCTCCTGGCCGACGGAGCGCAAGAAGCGGTAGTCCTCGGACGCGGACATGCTGAAGTCGGTCACCGGCACGTTGTACGCGTCCACCAGCGTGAGCCACTGCTCGCCGAAGACGGCCACCAGGCGCTCCTCGTGCAGCGGGTCGGCCGCCCAGGCCTCCATGAGCTCCGTGAGGGCGCTGGGATCGGCCTCCACCGCCTCCAGCTCGTCGATGGTCGGCAGGGTGCCGCGCAGGTCCAGGCTGATGCGGCGGGCCAGGGCGGGCGTGTCCAAGGGCACGAAGACAGCGCCGGGGGCCTCGGCGGCGGGGCCCTCACAGGCGAGCAGCAGGAGCGCGAGCGCGATCATCGGGTCAGCTCGTCCGAGAAGCGGAGCTGGAGGCGCTCGGCCACGGACATGATCGCGTCTCCCGGGCAGGTCTCGCCGAGGATCTCATCCGCCCAGTAGACGGTGCCGCAGCCGGAGCACCTCTCGTCGAAGACGACGTCGAGCCAGACCGAGCTCGGATCGCGCACGCTGAGCACGCCCAGGGGAGCGTTCGCGCAGAGGCTCGGCGAGACCACGAGATCCCACAGGTAGAGGCTGGCCTGGTCCGGCGGGGTCACGCCGCCGGTGAAGGTCATGTTCACGCCAGAATCGGTGGGATCGCCCTTCATTTGGAGCGAGGTGTCCAGGTCGTCGGTGGCCCAGCCCTCGCCGAGGTCGTAGGTGCCGCCGACCTCGGCCTGGAAGCTCACGCCGGCCGGTGTCTCCATCACCGTGGCGGAGCCCGTGCCCCCGACCTCCCAGCCGCTCCCCTCCAGCACGCCGTCCATGGACGCCAGGTAGGACAGGCTGAGGTGCCGATCTCCCTCGATGGTGGTCTCGTCGCGCAGGGTCAGCAGGAGGGTGCCCTCGATGGTGTCGTCGTCCTCGTGGGCGCAGGTGCCCTGCCAGCTCACCGAGGTGTCGGAGCCCACCGTGGTGACCCGGAAGCAGGGATCCGCCTCCGCGTTCTCCGCCTCGGCCATCGCCCACAGCCAGCTGTTCACGCTCAGGGGCTCCGGAAGACCCGCCGAGAGGGAGCCGCGGATGATCCCGTCGAGCTCATCCAGGGAGAGCGTAGGTTCTGCTGTGCTATCCGCCCCTTCGGCGCTGCCCGTGTCAGGAACGTCCAGGGCAGGCGCGCCTCGGCAGGCCGGCGCCGCGAGGGAGACCAGCAGCGTAGCGATGCTCGCGCGAAGGGTCTGCGTCGCTGCTCCTGCGCGGGAACATACCTGGAGCGCGCGGGAGGCGTCATCTGCGATCTCGCCTCCTGGGGCGGCGTCGCGCCGTGCCTCAGGCGGTCGTGTGGCCGCCTCGGTCGAGCAGCGCGGGCAGCTCCAGCACGCTGTCGATGAGGTGCTGGGCGCCCGCCGCGCGGAGGCGCTGGCCAGCCTGCTCGCGGTGGGCGGCGCGGGCCTCGGGCTCCAGCGCCGCGAGCGCCTCCCAGGAGAGGCCGAGCTCGTTGCCCGTCAGGGTCACGCCGACGGCGATCATGCCGGCGTTGCGCGCCGCCTCCATGTCGACCGGCGTGTCGCCGCAGACCAGGACCTCGCTCGCCGCGCTGGCCCCAAGCTGCTCGGCGAGGCGCCAGTTCATGTAGGGAGCGGGCCGGCCGGCCGGGACGTCGCTGGCGCAGATGAGCGCGTCCGGCGCCCAGCCGCGGGCGGCCATCTCCGGCGCGAGCACCTCCAGCATGGGCCGGGTGTAGCCGGTGCTCGCCCCGAGCCGCAGACCGCGGGCGCGCAGCGCGTCCATGAGGGCGGGCACGCCGGGGATGGGGTCGGCGTAGTTGGCTAGTATGTCTAGTGTGAGCGGCTCGGCCAGCGCGTACATGCGGTCGATGTCGGCGTCGGTCGGCGGGCCGCCGTGGACGGCCTGCCAGGCGGCGGCGACCTGGGGGAGCGCCGTGAGGCGCTCCGGGGGGGTCAAATCACTTGCTCAGGCAC
>CAZKWG010000038.1:0-21379 GCA_964556105.1 uncultured Enterobacterales bacterium
ACGGCCCCGATGCCACCGGCTACGATCTCTACTTCGAGCACACGACCGGTGAACTGGTCGCGGTCCTCTACTGGACCGACAAGAGCCATTACTGTGGCAGCTTCAACTACTGGTATGGTCGCCGCGTCCTGGACTGCGTGCCGGACTGCACCTATGACGAAGGCGACACGGGCCTTCCCCCCTGCGACTGACCGACCGCGGCGCGCGACATCTCCCGAGGAGGAGCCGATGATCCGTATACCTGGCACCAGATCAATGATCAAGATACCTGGTACCAATGGTGGTACCAATGGTGGCGCCAATGGTGGCACCCATGGAAGATGGACCCTGCTCGCGCTCTCCTTGTCGGTTGCCTGCCTGGAGGACGCCCCGATCCCCTCCCCTCAGCCCGCTGACCGCCCGACCCAGCGGGCCGCAGAGGCAGGCGAAGAGGTTGAGAAAGAAGAAGACGAGATCGCCGCCTCCACAGCCACGAGCTGTACCGGCGACCCGGTGCCGCTCCTCCTCCAGGGTCGCGTGTGGAACGACGCTGGGGGCGTACCGAACCTGCGCATGGGCACGGTGGGCGCAGGCGGCGCGCTCCACGAGCTCGCGCGGACGGACGCGGACGGACGCTACAAGATGGAGGTGGAGGGGCCCGCGATCTACACGGTGCTGGACGTGGTCTCTACGCCGGGGGAGCGGTGCAGCCACGACGGGATGGTCGCCGCTCCTCCCGCCGATCAGGGGGCGACCCAGCCGCTGCTTCAAGAGCAGGACTTCAAGGTGGCCGATCTGTGCCCGCTGTCGGTGCAGGTGCTGAGCCCGACCGGTCAGCCGCTCGCAGGCGCCCAGGTCGAGCTGTGGAGCGTGCACTCGCTGGAGCCCCTCCGCGGCGTCGAGCTCACGGACGCAGGCGGGTTTACACAGATCTCTCACGCGCCCTGCAAGCCGACCAGCCTGGCGGCCTTCCACGAGGGGCTGCTGCCCGATCACGAGGGCGCCCGCCTACCCGAGGCGCCGGGTAGCGCCTGCGCGGGCCTCACGTTTTTTCGACCCGGAGCCTGTCTGACCTTGAAGAGAGGGCAGAGTCCGCCCCAGGTCGTCCTGAGCACGCGCCCCGCTGTCCGACTCGAGGGGACCATCCACGATGAGCGCGGCGAGCCGGTAGCCGCCGCCAGGGTCTGGACGGAGCATGGTCAGACGACGAGCGACGCCCACGGCCGGTATGCGCTCTGGGTCCCAGAGGACGACCTGCCCGGCGTAATTGCCCATGTTGAGGCGCGGGGCTTCGCGGACGCGCACTCGGGCTTCATGACCCACGGCGTAGAGCCGGCTCCAGGGGAGAGCCTCCGACGCCTGGGAACCGAGCGTTGGACCCGCGACTTCACGCTCGAGCGGGTGCGCGAGATCGACGTTCGCTGTCTGGGGCTCTCGCCCGAGAGTTGTCGCCAGCTCTCTCCGTACTGCGCCTCCGCCGACGGCGCGGAGCGCAAACGCTGCAGCTACTTTGACTACAAGAACGACGGGCTCTGCAGCTGTCCACCCTCAGGCGAGGTGGTGATCAGCGCCGGCGGCGTCGCTGTGCTGGTCAGCGAGACCGACGACATCGCCTGGCTGGACTTCCGCGCGATGCAGGGTGGCGTCAAGGGCAAGGTCGACGGCGCGGAGCGTTGCGATGTCTCGGTGTCCCGCCCAAACAAGTGGCTGCACATGATGCGCGACCTCGACGAGGGGTATCGCAGCGTGGACTGTGCAGGAGACGGCAGCTTCGAGCTCTATCGCCTGCCCCCTGGCTCCTGGACGATCAAGGTGAACCGCAGAGGTGACCCTGACCCCGACGCGGGACTCCTGAGCAAAACAGGACTGCTTGGCGGAGAGAGCGAGTCCGTCGATGTGCAGATATCCAATGAGGTCGTGGACGTCGGCCTGATCACGTTCTCGGAATGATGGGCGGCCCCCCCTTGCCTGACGCCGACTCCCGCCTCAACCCACAGACGATGTCCCATGCTCCGCAGCCAGCGCGAGGAGCTGACCGCGGACCTCCGCCATCAGCGCCTCGATCTGCTCCGGCCCCAGCCCCGCCGTGGGGATCGGGGCGCCGAAGTGGACGCCGATGGCGCGGCCGGTGTGCACCACGATGTCCTGAGGCGGGACGGCGTCGTAGGCGCCCTCGATCCAGCAGGGCAGGATGGGCACGCCGAGGTCGATGGCCAGGTGAAAGCCACCTTTCTTGAACGGCCCCAGCCTCCCGTCCCGGCTGCGCGTCCCCTCGGGAGAGATCCACACCGAGACGCCCGCGGCGAGCCGCTCCTTCGCCGTCTGAAGCTGGGCGATGGCCCGCGCCCGGTCGCCGCGGCTGATCGGGATGAAGCCGCTCCGCAGCATGGCCGGGCCCCAGATCGGGATGCGCATCAACTCCTGCTTGGTGACCATGCGCAGCGTGTGCGGCACCGTGAGGATGAGCAGCGGCACGTCCAGCAGCGAGCCGTGGTTGGACATCACGACGAAGGGGGGCGGGCGCTCGAAGACGGCGCGACCCGAGACGGAGAGCTGGAAGTTCCCGTCGCGCATCATGCCCTGCGCCCAGTAGATCAGGAGCGCGTCCGCGGTCTTCAGCCCGCCGCGGCCCAGCAGCTCCGCCGCCAGGAAGCGCACGGAGATCTCCAGCGTTCGCAGCATGTTCCGCAGCGCCGGCAGCCGGCTGGAGCGCGGCGGCTCCTCCGGTCGAGCCCGGGGCACGAGGAGCTGCGCGGAGGAGGTCGGGAGCTGCACAGGGCGATGATAGCAGAGGGCGGACGGGGGATCGAGGCGGTCCGCTTCATGGGCCGAGGCCCAGGCTCAGAGCGGCCCGTAGGCGCCGGTGGTGACGGCGTCGCGGGCGCCGGGGCCTTCGTCGTAGCCGTACCGCATCGCCCTCTCCTGGTAGTGCCCTCCCCAGGAGTCGCAGTTGGCGCAGTGAGACGACGGGTGACCGCAGGTGTCGTCGCCATAGCGTTCCCGGTTGTACCAGTCGGCGCCATCGTACCACGCCGACCAGTCATCCAGGAAGATGTCCAGCTCTGGCAAGAAGCCGCTCCCCGTCAGACCACAGGATCCTGTGATCCAGAAGCCATCACGCGCCGATGTCGCCCAGGTGGAGCTGGTGTCGGCCGTACGATTGGTTCGACGGAAAGTCCGTCCGCGCCGGAAGGTGACCTCGTCTACGCCCCAGGCGCAGAGGCGCGCGTCTTCCTCCCCAGGAAGGTGGACACGCGCGGACCCTTCGACGCGCTCCACCCTGAGCGCGAAGTTGGTCGACTCGCCCCGCATGGTGTGCGTCACGCTCCCGCAGCTTGAGCGGCTCCAGAAGTCGTTCTCGCTCACGGCGTACATGCCATAGCCAACCAGAAGCACATGCGAGGCGACGACACCCGGACAGGCCGTGTCCCCCCAGCACTCATCGTCCTTGCAGTCAGCGTAGCCATCGCCCTCGTCGTCCAGTCCGTCGGCGCAGTCCAGCTCCCCGCAGTCTCTGCTCATCGCGCAGCCGTCATCCTCGCAGTCCAGGAGACCGTCGCAGTCGTCATCATGCCCGTTGGCGCAGTCCTCAGAGACGCCAGGGTTGGTCCCCTCGTCGGTGTGTAGGCAGTCTTCACCATTGTCCGCCCAACCGACCGCCTCACACCGGCTCCGGGAGTCCGCCGGGTCTCCGTAGCCGTCGAGATCGGCGTCCCGGTAGAGCAAGCTCTGCGGGAGCCCTTCGTCCGTCTCGCCATCGCAGTCATCGTCCTCGTCGTTGCAGGTCTCGGACGCGCCGGGGTACACGTCGCGGTCGTGGTCATCACAGTCCGTTCGGTTCCATGCGTAGCCTGAGCTTCCAGACGGGACCTTCTTCCCCGGCCCCGGCGCTCCAAAGCCATCTCGATCGATATCTACATACATCGTTGCGTAGGAGGGTGCTTCGTCCTCCGACCCGAGCTTGAGCGAATCGCAGCCAGACCCCAGGCTGGAGACGAGTAGCGCTACATCGCTCCACGCACGAGATCGCGTTGGCATGGCACCTCCTCGGCGCATCATCGCGCGCGCTCCCCGACGCGGCAAGTCAATGAGCCGTCAACCCTTCCGACCGCTTGGAGCGCCCTGGCCTCAGAGCCTCCCGATCTCGTCCGCCAGCGTGAGCAGGCGCGCCAGCAGCGCTCCATCCCGCACGATCGGACCGTGGCCGGGCGCGAAGACGGCGGGCGGCAGCCGCTCCAGCTCCGCGCGCAGCCAGGCGGCGAAGGCAAGCTTGTCCGCCACCAGGACCCAGCGGCAGCCGAAGCGGTTCACGCGCAGGCCCCGCTGGTAGCCCAGCAGCCCGAGCGCCCAGCGCTCGACGGGGTTCGAGGAGACGACCTCGATGTTCAGCAGGATGTCGTGGAAGGTCCAGACCGTGCCCTGCGGCGTGTGCAGGCGCAGCACGGTGTCGGGGCTCTTCATGTGCGGCGGGATGAGGATCTCGAGCCCGTCGGGCAGGCTGGGCTGAAGCTCAGCGAGCGGGCGGACCTCCCGGGCGCCGTCCAGGCCCTTGCGCGCCCGAGGGATCGCCGCCTCGGGGGCAAACAACGCCGCCTTCGGGTAGCGCGCCGCGGCGAGCGGCATCCCCATGCGGTGGTAGGGGTTCGGCGCCAGGACCGCCGCGACCTCCCCGAGCGTGTCGAGCTCAGCGAGGATCGCCGGCGCCTCCGGCCCCCCGGGCGGGCTCACCAGCGCGAGCCGGCCGCCGCCCAGATCGAGCGCGGTGCAGGTGGCGGGCCCGGCGCTGCCGAAGGCGTACTCGGCGCGGCGCATGCGCCCGGCTTCGTCGACAGACTCCCAGAGGGTCATGGCGCGAAGCTTAACCGGCGGTGTCCTCGCTGGCACCCGCGCCCCTCCTTCAGAGCGGCCCGTAGGCGGAGGTGGTGACGGCGTCGCGGGCGCCGGGGCCCTGGTCGTAGCCGTACTGAACCTGCTTTGTACCGCCGAAATCCCCCCACGAGTTGCAGTTGTCACAGCCGGACGACCAGTGAGCGCAGCTCCCATCGATCGGGCTGCTATACCCGCTCCAGTCACCGCCATCGTATCGCACAGCCCAGCTGTTCAAGACCGTCTCCGTCCCCGGAAGGAAGCCACTGCCGGTCGGGCCGCAATCTCCCGCGATCCAGAAGCCATCGCGCGCCCCGGTCACATTGCGCACGCTGGTTGTGTAGGTTCCGTTGAATCGGCGGGTAACATGATGACTTCGGATAGAGAGCTCGTCAAGACCCCAGGCGCAGACACGCGGCGCATCCTCCCCTGGGAGATAGACGCGCGCTGACCCCTCTACATCGATGACATGAAGCGACACCGAGGTGTTCTCGCCAATCATCGTGCTCGAGACCGACCCGCAGGTCGAGCGGCTCCAGAAGCCCTGCTCCCAACGGTAACGTCTTCCAGCGCCGAGATAAAGCACATGCGACGCGACGACGCCGGGGCAGGCCATGTCTCCCCAGCACTCGTCATCCTTGCAGTCAAAGAAGCCGTCGTCATCGTCGTCCAGTCCGTCTGCGCAGTCCATCTCCCCGCAATTCCTGTTCGTGGCGCACCCGTCGTCCTCACAATCCAGGAGACCGTCACAGTCGTCGTCATGCCCGTTGTCGCACCGCTCTGAGGCGCCAGGGTTGGTACCTTCGTCGTTATCCAGGCAGTCTTCACCATTTTCCACCCAACCAACCGAATCACATTCGCTCCGCGAGACCTCGGGGTCTCCGTAGCCGTCGAGATCGGCGTCCTGGTAGCGCAACGTCAGCGGAAGGCCATCATCCACCTCTCCGTCGCAGTCGTTGTCGCTGTGGTCGCAGGTCTCTGTCGCCCCAGGGTGAATGCCGCTCAGATTGTCGTCACAGTCGGTGTTGTCCGTCGTCCATCCTTCTGCGTCTACGCAACCCTCTTCCGGTCCCCCCGGCTCTCCGAATCCATCGCCATCACGGTCACGGTAGATGCTCCCGGTCTCCATCCCATCGTCGACCTCGTCGTCACAGTCATCGTCAACCACGTTGCAGAGCTCCGGCGCGCCGGGGTGGATCTCGCTGTTATTGTCGTTGCAGTCGGTGTTGTCCATGGAGAGGCGTGGCGTCTCGGGCGGAACGCCATAGGACTTCCGAGGGTTCCCGAAGCCGTCACCATCCTCGTCCGCATACATCGTGACGAGCCCCCCTCCAGAGTCCTTGACCTCGTTCTGGTCTTGCTGGCGCTTGGTCCTCTCACACCCAAAGCCCGCGAGGATCGCCAGCAGCGCTACGCCGCTCTGCGCACCAGACAGCGATGACATGGCGCCTCCCGGGAGCAGGATCGCTGTCGGCGCGCCATGACGCAAGACAGGACTTCGTCAAGCACGTCTGGCGCGGCCGAGCGCCAGGGCTGGCACCCGCGCCCCTGCCGCGGTAGACCGTCCGCGGTTCCCTACCTGGAAGGCCATGAACTGGACCGCTGAGCAGCGCCGCATCCTGGAGCACCCGCTCGACCGGCACGCCGTCGTGCGCGCCGCCCCGGGCGCGGGCAAGACGACGACGCTGGTGGGCCGGGTCCAGCGCCTGCTTCAACTGGGAGTGGAGCCGCGGCGCGTGCGCGTCGTGATGTTCAACCGCTCCATCCAGCGCACCTTCGAGGAGCGCCTGCGCGAAGAAGGGGTCACGGGCGTCAAGGTGACGACCTTCGACGCGCTCGGCCTCGAGGTGCTGCGCGTCGCCGAGCGCGAGGGCCTGCTCAGCCGCCCGCTCAGCGTGGTGGCCGAGGGCACCGCGAGCTGGTCGCGGGAGATCTTCCGGCGCTTTCGAGAGCACCTGGACGCGCCCACCGAGATCGCCGACGCCGTCGCCTTCTGGAAGGCGCATCTGGTGCCGCCCGCTCGCGCCGCCTTCCCCAGCAATCCACCCCTGGTGGAGGCGTACAAGGCGCTGGAGGCGCAGCGCCTGGCCGACGGCGCGCTGCGCGTGGCCTTCGAGGACATGGTCTACACCGCCGTCGGCGTGCTGGGCGCTCACCCCCGCCTGCTGGGCCCGCTGGACCAGCTGCTGGTGGATGAGTTCCAGGACGTGAACCCCGGCCGCGTGGCGCTGCTGCAGCGGCTCATGCACCCCGGCACGGCGATCATGGCGGTGGGCGACGAGGACCAGGGGATCAACGAGTGGTGCGGCGCCCACCCGCGCTACTTCGAGGACTTCGCCGCCACCTTCCCGAACCTGCCCTGCAAGGACTACCCGCTCTCCCAGAGCTTCCGCTTCGGTCCGGTCCTGGCCAGGGCCGCCACCCAGCTCATCGGCCACAACCAGCACCGCCAGGCCCGCGCCATCCAGGGCCGCGGCGCGACCGAGGGCCTGGTCAACACGGTCTCCGACGTGCCCGACACCGTGGCGCGCCTGCTGGAGGAGGGCTGGGCGCCCCGCGATCTGGCCATCCTCTACCGCGGCCGACCGCAGGGAGCGCCGGTGCTGGCCAGCCTCGCCGCCGCGCGCGTGCCGATGGCCACCGACGACATGAGCGTCCTGCTGCGCGGGCGCGGCCCCGAGCTGGCCCTGGGATACCTGCGCTTCGCCACCAGCCGCGCGCCGGTCGTGCCCGAGGAGGCCTGGCCCATCCTGCACGCCCCCGACCGCTATATCCAGCGGGAGTTGATGTTCGGCCTGATGCGCACCCGCGGCCAGCGGGGCCTGATCCCCCTGCTGAGCGGGCTGGACGAGGACTGCGGCCTGAGCCGCACGGGCCTGCGCAGCCTGCGCGCCCTCGGACCGATGCTGGAGCGGATGGGGCGGGCGGAGCGCGCCGGCCAGGCGCTCGACCAGCTCCTCTGCGAGGTGGACGTCGAGGAGCAGCTCCGCGGCTGGCTCAAGTCACCGGGCGATCAGGAGACGGCGATCGCGGCGTTTCACGCCCTCCATGCGCTGCTGCGCGGGCTGGAGGTGGCCCCCGACAAGGCCGCCGAGACGCTCGCCCAGCTCGACCCGCGCGCCGGGGCGGCGCCCGACGACTGCATCTGGGTCTCGACCATTCACAAGGCCAAAGGCATGGAGTGGCCGGTCGTGCTGCTGCCCGGCCTGCTGGAGGGCGCCTGCCCGGCGGTCTCGGTGGGATCGGTGCCCGGCACCCTGGACCACCCGGACGGCGTGCCGCAGAGCCCGTGGATAGAGCAGGAGCGCCGTATCTTCTTCGTCGGCCTGACCCGCGCCATCGACGCCGTCTACCTGCACGCGCCCGCAGAGGCGCCGAGCCGCTTCCTCTCCGAGCTGCGCGGCGCCCGCTGGAGCCCACCCCAGGCCACCCTGAGCGCGAAGGAGCGCGTCACCGCGGTCGTCGCGCGTCACGAGTCACCGAAGCCCGCCGCTGCCGGAAAGAGCTGGTCCGAGGACGAGGATCAGGAGCTGATGGACGCCTGGGAGGAGGGCGAGACCGTCAGCGAGCTGGCCGAGCGCTTCGAGCGGAGCAAGAGCGGCATCGCCGCCCGGCTGGTTCGTCTGGGGCTGGTGAGCAGCCGCAAGGAGGCGCGGCGGCGGGCCTGATGTGGCGAGGGCATGTCGAGCTTGTGACCGTTTCGTGGCGCACCCTGGCGAAGGCGCGCAGCTCCTTGGCGCGGCCGCCCATCTGTTCGGGTACGCTTCGGCAACCCCTGCCCCCCGAGGCCACCGATGAAGCGTTGGTGTCTGCTCACGCTGCTCTCCCTCTCGGCCTGCGCCGAGCCGCCCACCACGCGCCCAGAGACTGGCAGGGAGGGCGCCTCTCCGCGCGGCGACGCGGGCCTGCGCGCCCTCCAGACCGGGCCCTCGGGGACCTACCTCGGATCGCTGCCCACAGCCGGGATCGGGGTGCGCTTCGACGCCGACGGGGCCCTGCTCGACGACGACAGGGACGGCGGTCTGCGCGTTCGGCTGCGCGGCCTCGGCGGCGAGGCCCTGCCGCCCGCTGTCCAGCCCGTCCTCGGCGCCTGCGCGACACCCGACGCCGAGAGCACGCGCTGCGTGCGCCGGCTGGAGTACGCCCGCCCGGGCGTCACCGAGTGGTGGGTGAGCCGAAACGAGGGGATGCAGCAGGGCTTTCTGGTCCACGAGCCGCCCGCGGACGGCGGCCCCCTGACCCTCTCGCTGGCCCTGGAGGGCGCCGTCTCGCTGACCGTGGCGGAGACGCAGGACCGGGCAGAGGCGCTCGACCGGAGCGGCGCGCCGTGGCGCGTCTCCGATCTGTCCGCCTGGGACGCCGACGGCCTCCCGCTGGACATCTGGATGGAGGCCGAGGCGGGCGGGCTCGCGCTGCGCGTCGAGGCCAGCGACGCGCGCTACCCTGTCACCATCGATCCGGTCTACAGCCGGGCGGCGTCCACGCTCACGGGCGCCGAGGCCATGGACGGCTTCGGGATCGACGTCAGCGGCGTCGGGGATCTCAACGCAGACGGCTACGCCGACGTGACCGTCACCTCCTTGTACTACAGCACCGACGTCGGCCAGGTCGGCGTCTACCTCGGCGGCCCGGACGGGCTCACGAGCGAGCCCATCGCCACCCTGAGCGACGACAACGCCGGCGCCGGCTTCGGACAGAACGTCGACGCCGCGGGGGACGTCAACGGGGACGGCTACGACGATCTGATCGTCGGCGCGTCCACGACCAACGAGACCTACACCTATGGCGGCGCGGCCTATGTCTACCTTGGCTCGGCCGACGGCGTCGAGACGACGCCGGCCACGACGATCGAGGGCACGGAGACGGGCGACCAGCTCGGCGCCATCGTCGCCGGCGCCGGTGACGTGAAAGGAGACGGCTACGACGACGTGATGGTCTACCTCTTCGGCGCCTCCGCGTACCAGGGCGAGGTCCACCTGTACCTTGGGTCCGCTGCGGGCGTCGATCTGTCCACGAAGCTGGTCCTCAACGACGCGACCGAGGCCAACGCGAGCTTCGGGCGTGGCCTCTCGTCGGCCGGCGACATCGACAACGACGGCTATGACGACATCGCCATCGGCGCGCCCGTCGGCGCGGACACCTACGGTCAGGTCTACGTGTACCGCGGCAGCGCCGACGGGCTCGTCACCCCCGTCCACGTCGTGCTGGAGGGCGCCACGGTCGGCTCCGCCTTCGGCAGCGCCGTCGCGCGCGGCGGAGACATCGACCTGGACGGCTATGATGACCTGATCGTCAGCGCCTACAGCACCGACGCCGTCACCGGCGCCGTCCAGATCTACCTCGGCTCCGCCGCGGGGATGGAGGGCTCCGTCGATATCGTGCTGGGCGGGAGCACGCCGAGCGGCGGCTTCGGTTGGAAGATCAGCGGCGGTGGCGACCTGAACGGCGACCGCCACGCCGATCTGGTGGTGAGCTCCTATTTTGTCGAGTCGGCGACCGTCTACCACGGTCAGGACGGTGGCGTGGACACCGAGCCCGCCGTCGTCCTCGAGCCCAGCATCCTCGACAGCGGCTACGCGTACGACGTCGACATGGTCGGCGACGTCAACGGCGACGGCTTCGACGACGTCCTGCTGGGCTCCTACGGCAACAACGACGCCACGGGCGCAGCCTATCTCTACCTCGGCTACCCGCAGGACGAGGACGAGGACGGCTGGACGGTAGACCTCGACTGCGACGACGAGGACGGCGCCATCTCGCCGGACGCCGCCGAGATCACCGGCGACGGGGTGGACCAGGACTGCGACCGGCAGGAGGACTGCTACCAGGACGCCGACGACGACGGCGCGCGCACCGGCGAGCTGGTGGTCTCGGGCGACGAGGACTGCGACGACGCGGGCGAGGGCCTGAGCGCGGACCTCGAGGACTGCGACGACGCCGACGACGACGTCTACCCCGGCGCGCCGGAGCGCTGTAACAGCGTGGACGACGACTGCGACGGATCGCTGGCCGACGAGGAGGAGGACCGCGACGGCGACGGGCTGGCCGCCTGCGACGGCGACTGCGACGACGGCGACCCCACCATCTCCCCCGAGCAGGAAGAGGTCGCCGGCGACGCCATCGACCAGGACTGCGACGGGCTGGATGGCTCCGTCGAGCCTGGCGAGGGCGAGGGCGAGGGCGAGGGCGAGGACGACAAGTCGGGTGGCTGCGGCTGCGCGAGCGCGGGGGAGCCCGCGCCGATGCTCGGGCTCGTCGGTCTCGGGCTCGCGCTGGCCATGCGCCGGAGGGCGCGCCGCGTCTGAGTCTCCTCGGGCGCGGCGTGGTCGGGAGGAGCGCCATGCTACGCTTGGCGCGCCCCCTGCGCTCGAGGTCGCCCATGTCCCGCTCTCCGAGCCGGCTCCCGCTCCTGCTGCTCCTCGCCTCCCCGGCGGCCCTGCCGAACGGGGGGCCGGTGGCGTGGAGCCCTCCGACAGGGATGGGCGACGGGAGCCCGCAGGTCAGCGCGCGCGTGCGCCTGGTGCGGGAGGACCTCCACTTGAAGATCGGGGCCGATCCAGACGTCTATGAGGTCGAGGCGCGCTACGTCCTCTCCAACCCGGGCGCGCCAGTGAGGGTGCGCTACGGGGTGCCGCTCACCTGGGCCGACGAGCAGGCGGAGGACGAAAAGGAGGCCGCGCTTCAGCGCGCCGCCCGCGGCGTCTCCATCGAGCTGGGCGGGGCGCGCGGCGGCTGCGAGGTCGGGCCGGTCCTGGAAGAACCCCAGCCGTTCCCGGTGCCGGGCCTGCACGCGTCGGAGAGCCCCCCCATCGTCGCCTGGTGCCTCACCGAGCTGACCATCCCGACGGGCGAGGCCGTGCCGCTCACCCTGCGCTACCGGGCCGCCACGCGCTTCACGGATCGCGAGACCTCGACCAGCCCCACGACCCGATTCGACACGCGCGACCTGATTTATCCGCTCTTCCCGGCGGCGGGCTGGGCGGGCCGTCCAGACCTGAACGTGCGCCTGGACCTGGGCTCCTGGGCCGAGACCACGACCATCCTGCACCCAGCGGGCGCGCGGCGCGTCGGGGACGTCTACTCCTGGTCGCTGCCCAAGACAGACCTGCGCGAGCTGGCGGCTATCGTCGCGCAGGTCGACGTGGACGCCGTCTTCGGCCATCGCCAGCTCGTCGCGACCAACCGCCAGCAGGAGGCGTACTCCATGACGCTGAGCGCACGCGCGTCGAGCGTCCTGGCCGGCGGCGGCTACGAGGTGGACGGGCTGCTCGACGGGCTGGCCGAGACCGCCTGGTGCGAGGGCGTCGAGGGCGACGGCGTGGGCGAGTGGGTGGAGCTGAGCGTCGCGCGCCCCCCCAGGGAGGCCTACTGCCAGGTCCATGGCCTGGTGATCGTCCCGGGGTACGCCCGCAGCCAGGCGGTCTGGGAGGACAACAACCGCGTGGCCTCGGTGAGCGTCGGCCCCTGCGGCGGCGAGGCCGAGCTGGTGGCGCTGAGCCCGTCCCGACGCCACGACGCCTCCGCCACGCTCATCGAGCTCGCCGCCGCCCCCTCGGGCCTGCGCCTGTCCCTGGCCCAGAGCCTGATCACCAATCCGAGCCAGGCCTGCGTACGGGTCACCCTCCAGTCCGTCGAGGCGGGCGCCCGACACCAGGACACCTGCCTGTCCGAGCTGGCGGCGTTGATCAACTGCGGCTGAGCCCGCTTCGCGGGGGAAGAGCTCCTACTCCACCGTCAGGTCGAAGGTGACCGAGACGTCGGTCTCCCCGGGCAGGCCGTCGAGGCCGCCGGAGGCCGCGTCCTCGGCCAGGGTGCCCGTCTTGACCGCGACGTCGTCCTCCGGCGGCAGGTGCCGCAGGGTGACGGTCAGCTCGCCGCTGCCCACGCCGAGGGTCAGCACGCTGCTGTCCAGGCCGACGGGGAAGCCGTTGCCGTCTGTGTCCTCGTAGGTCTGGGTGATGACGGCGCTCGCGTTGTCGCCGGTCGCCAGGCTCTCCACCGCGCTGCCCGTGAAGAAGAGCTGGTGCTCATCGCCCTCCTCCTCGACCTCCACCGTGATGTCCTCGGCGGGGTCCTCGAGCTCGTTCAGGAAGGAGACGCGGAGGTCATAGTCGTCGGCGTCGGCGAGGGTGATCGCGTCGATGACGGGATCGCCGTCGTTCTCGGGATCGGCCCAGGAGAAGGACAGGGCGTCGCCGCCGCCGCTGGGGGTGAAGTCCAGGACGACGGTGGTGATGACCTCCTCGGGGTTCTCGTCGCCGGGGTTCTTGACGTCGTCACAGGCGACGAGCAGGCTCACGAACAGAAAAGGAATGATGGACCTGTCCATTACGACTCTCCTCCTCAGGTTGGGGCCCAACTCAGGGCCTGGTTCCACTTGGGTCAGCGTCAGAGGTCGATGCCGACGCGCAGGCGCATCTCGCGGCCCGGCTCGTCGGCGTAGTAGCGAAGCAGGCTGGTGTAGTCGCGATAGCGGGCGTTCAGCAGGTTGCGGGCCTCGAGCCCTACGCTGAGCGCCCGTCGACGCAGCGGGATCTCCGCGCCCACGGCGGCGTCGAAGATCAGATAGGCGTCGGGGGCCGGGGCGATGTCCGCGTCCGCGTCCACCCGCGTCTGCTCGAAGACATAGAGGCCGGAGACCTGCACGAAGGGCTCGTCGAGCGGGCCCAGGGTCGCGAGCGCGCCCTTGAGGGTCGTCTCCACCCGATCGGGCGGGATCATGATCAGCGGATCCCCGGTGCTGGCCTCGTGCGCGCGCACCACCGCCCCCTGGACCGCGAGCTGCACAGGGAGCTCGGGCCCGAAGGTGACGCCGCCGTCGAGGCCGTAGAAGAGCACGTCGATAGGACGAAACGAGAAGCGAGGGAAGGCGCCTTGGATGGTGACGTCCACCATGGGCGCGCCGTCCTCGCCCAGGACCGGCGCAAAATAGATATAGTCATCAATATAGTTCAGGTAGGCCGAGGTCTCCACCTCCACCCAGGGGAGGCGGAGGCCCACGGTGGGCGAGGAGCCCCAGGTGGTCTCGGGTCCCAGGCGGGGGTCGCCCACCGCGTAGACGGGGAAGGTCGGCGCGCTGCCGACCATGTACAGCTCGTCTGAGTTGGGAAAGCGCGAGGCCGAAGACAGATCGAGGCGCAGCTCCAGGCGATCCGGCAGAGCCCGCCAGAGCGCCCCGAGCGAGACGCTGGCGGCGTCGTAGGTCGCGGGGCAGGTGGCCACGTCGTCGCTCAGCGCGCAGTCGTCCTCGCTCAGCACGCCGCGGGCGCTGGCGCGCTGGAAGGAGCTGTCGCTGAGGTAGGCGGTGCGGGCGAGGTGGTCGTAGCGGGCGCCGCCCTCGACCTCGAAGGCGCCGAAGAGCAGCCGCTCGTACCCGTAGATCCCAGCTTGAAAGGCACGGAAGTTCGGGATGAGCGGCAGGCCGTTGTAGACGTTCTCTTGGAAGGTGCCGGCCAGCCCGAGCCCGCCGGTGTGGCTGAGACCGCCGCGGAGGGCGCGCTCGCCGTGGGTGAGGACACCATCCAGACTATGGGTTCGCAGCGTGAAGTCGTACTGTGGCCCTGTGACGGAGGCGCGGACCTGGTCGTACTCCTGGCGGCGGTTCGACTGGAACGCGTAGGTCACGATCAGGTCGCCGCCGTTCTGCAGCGTGCGCTCGACCCGCGCCAGGGCGACGTCGTGCTGCACGGCCTGGTAGGGCCGGTCGATGTCGTAGCTGGTCGTCCAGAGCTCGGATCCGATCGGGGCGTCCAGCTCGAGCTGCGACAGGAGCTGGTCGGGGGTGCCGTTGCTCACGCAGTAGCAGACCCCGCTGCTCAGGTCGAAGTGGCGATAGGAGGCCTTTAACGAGAGGTCCCCGCGGACGAAGCCCACGGTCGCGCCGGCGTTCCAGCCCTGGCTGGCGGTGTTGCCCAGCACATAGGTCGGCGTGCTCAGGGCCGCGCCGCGCGCGAGGTTGCCCTCGACGCGCCAGGCGAGCCCCGGGACAGCCTCAGGTGCGCCGTCCAGGCGCGCCGCGGCCACGCCCCGCATGCCGTTGGAGACGCCCACGACCTGCGCGCGCCCGCCGATCCCCGGCTCCTCGCGCAGCGGAGGGGGCTCGACCAGGACGACGCCGCCGATGGCGTCCGGCCCGTAGCGCACGCCCGCGGCGCCCTTGATGACGTTGATCTCGCCCGCGGCGAAGGGGTCGATCTCCGTGGCGTGATCCAGCCCCCACTTCTGGCTCTCGTGGCGGACGCCGTCCATGAGCACCAGCAGGCGGCGCTCGACCTGACCGCGGATGATGGGCTTGGTCGCGTCGGAATTGCCGCGCGCGACGGCGACCCCGGGCACCGTGGAGAGGGTCTCGCCGAGATCGTCGCCCCCGCTCCGCTCCAGCGCCTCGACCGTGATCGTGGTGACGGCGTGGGTCTCGTGGTCGGCGAGGCCCCGCGCGCCGAAGACGACGATCTCGTCGGCGCCCTCCCCCAGCGGCTCCTCGAGGGCAGGCTCCGGCGCGGGAGGTGGGTTGAAGACGAAGTGGACCTCGAGCTGCGTCGTCACCGGGGCGCCTTCGCGGGTGGCCGGCTGAAAGCGCAGCTCCCAGGCGGCGGCGATGGCGGGCGCGACGAAGACGTCGGGGCCGCCGAACGCGTAGCTGACGGCGGTGACCTCGCCCGCGAGGCCGACCGTGACCTGCACGCAGACCTCCCCCGCGAGGCGCTCGGGCAGCGCGTCCGCGGGGTAGACGGGCGTGACCGGCGCGAGGAGCTGCGCTGGCTCGTCCGCGCGCGCCGGCCCGGCCCCGAGCAGCGCGATCAGGCTCAGGCCGCAGACGAACGCGAACGTTGGGATGGGGCTTCGGCGCACGCCAGACGTTTAGCCACCCATCTTCGCCTGGGGAAGCGACATGATGTCGCGGGCGACGCAATGCCGCAGGGTGCGACGGATTGTCGCACCCTCCCTTCACCGACCCGGCGGCAGCTTCTGCAGCTTGCGCTGCAGCGTGCGGCGGTAGAGCCCGAGCCGCCTCGCCGCCTCCGTGATGTTCCCGCCGCAGGCCTGGAGCACCGAGAGGATGTGGTTGCGCTCCATCTGGTCCAGGCTCTCGACGGTGGACGGCTCGAGGGCGTCGCGCAGGGCCGCCAGGATCTCGGCGCCCTCCACGGGCTTGGTCAGGAAGTCCACCGCGCCGGCGCGCATCGCCTCCACCGCCGCCGGGACCGTCGCATGCCCCGAGAGCAGCACGCTGCGACAGCCGGGCGCCAGCTCGACGAGGGCGCGCACCACGTCGATCCCGCTCCCGTCCGGCAGGCGGAGATCGATGAGCGCGAGGTCCGGCCCGGCCGCCCTGCACAGCTGAAGCGCGTCGCGGACGCCGCCCGCGGGCAGCACGGCGAAGCCAGCGGCGGCGAGCATGTCCACCAGCGCGCTCCGATAGACCGGATCATCCTCTACGACCAGCACCGTCGTCATGGCATCACCCTGCGGATCAGGAGTCGTGTGCGGGCGCCGCCGGCCTCGTTGGGCTCGACGATCACGTCTCCCCCCACCGACTGCGCGAAGCTGCGGGCCACGAAGAGGCCGAGCCCCGTGCCGCCCCAGCCGGTCCAGAAGGGCTCGCCCACGTGCGCGGCGTCCTCGGCGCTGAGCCCGTGCCCGTCGTCCTCGACGTGCACCTCCACCTGCTCCGGGCTCAGGTGCGCGCTGACCGTGATCCGGCGAGCGCCGGCGCGAAGGGCGTTGTCCATCGCGACCCAGAGCGCCGCCCGCCAGCTCTCCGGCGCGCCCTGGACCAGGACGGGCTCGAAGGGATCCGGGCTCCTCACCTCGATCCCCTCCTGGCCGCGGCGCCACTCGGTGATCCACAGCGGCAGGTCGAGGCTGGCGTCGGGCCCGCTCGGCGCGTCGCGCCCCCGCAGGCGGTCCAGGATGGAGCGGCAGCGGGCCACCTGCTCGAGCAGGGTGCCGAGCTGCTGCGCGCCGTCCTCGTCCGGCGCCCGCTGTCGCGCCCGCTCGGCCAGGAGCTGGATCGTCCCGAGCGGCGTCCCCAGCTCGTGCGCCACGCCGGCCGCCAGCGTGCCCAGGGCGGCGAGGCGCTCCGCGGAGGCCAGCCGGCGCTGGGCCTCGAGCTCCGCCAGGCTGCGCTGCCGCAGCGCGGCGGACAGGCGCGTGACCACCCAGGTGATGGTCACGGCGGAGACGTCGAAGGTCACGACGTCGCTCAGCAGGTGGGTCGGGGTCATCACGACCCCCGCGAAGCCATCCCCGGACGAGGGCTCCCAGACGACGGCGCCCTCCAGGATGATCGCCAGCCCGGTGGCCAGCCAGGCCTGCGTCGCGGGGAGCACCATGGCGAGCAGGGCGATCCAGGCCAGGTACCCGAAGAGCAGCGGATGGTGGGGCCCGCCGGAGAGCGCGAGGATGGCGGTGAGCGCGCCCAGGTCCACGCCCGCCGTGGCGAGGACGACGCGCCCGGGCGCCAGGCGGCGACGAAGCCAGGCGGCCTGCCCCAGATCCCAGACGGCCCAGGCCGTGACGACGAAGAGGAGGGCCGGCGAGTGCAGGTGGAGCTCGGTCCCCGCCTCTGCGGCGATCATGATCAGCGCCTGGGCGGCAAGCGTCACCCGACGCGCCAGCCCCAGCCAGCGCAGCGCCAGGGCCGGATCGACCACGTCCGCCCCCGCACCAGGGGCGCTCGTCGGACGCCTCGGGTCGCTCATCGTCGCGCTGCTCCGATCAGGGGGGAAGACGAGAAGCCACGCTCCTGCTTATCGTGTGCGCCCGCCGCCACCATGCGACATGATGTCACGCGGCCGCGTTAGACCCGATCGCACCCCGAGGCGCCCATGCACAGCCCGACCTCCCCCGCGGACCACACCATCGACACCGTCATCGATGGGCATGCCCGCGATCTCGGCGACTTCGTGGTGCGCCGCGTCCTGCCCGCCGTCCAGCGCCGCGCGGTCGGCCCCTTCGTCTTCTTCGATCACATGGGCCCGGCCATGCTCCCGCCCGGCCAGCCGATCGCCGTGCGCCCGCACCCGCACATCGGGCTCGCCACGATCACCTGGCTCACCGACGGCGAGATCTGGCACCGCGACAGCCTCGGCAGCAGCCTGCCCATCCGCCCGGGAGAGGTCAACTGGATGATCTCCGGCCGCGGCATCGTCCACTCGGAGCGCAGCGGCGAGGCCTTCCAGCGGACGGGCGGCCGGGTGGAGGGCATCCAGGCCTGGATCGCCCTGCCCGTCGAAGACGAAGAGATGGAGCCGTCTTTCGAGCACCACGCCGCGCAGGACATCCCCGAGCGCAGCCCCGCCCCCGGCGTGCGCTGCCGCGTCATCGCAGGGACCGCCTTCGGCGCGCGCTCCCCCGTCGGCGTGCGCTCGCCCACCCTCTACGTCGAGGCCCGCCTGGACGCGGGCGCGACGTTCACCCTCGACGCGGAGCACGAGGAGCGCGCCCTCTACCCACTCTCGGGACAAATCCAGGTCGATGCTCAGGTCTTCGAGGCCGGGCGGATGATCGTGCTGCGGCCGGGCCTGCCTGTGGCGGTCACCGCCCTCCAGGACAGCCTCGTGATGATCCTGGGCGGCGCCGCCCTGCCCGAGCCGCGATACCTTTGGTGGAACCTGGTCTCCAGCCGCCCCGAGCGCCTGGTGCAGGCCGCGCAGGACTGGCGGGAGGGCCGCTTCCCCCTGGTCCCGGGGGACGAGCACGAGCACATCCCGGCGCCCGAGGACGGGCCGCACCTCCGACCGCGCTAGCGGCCCTCGGGAGAGCTACGCCGTGATCGCCGTCGAGCGCTATGGCCCCGTCACCGCCCTCTGCCATGGCCGCACGCTGCCCATCCTCGGGCGGCCGTTCATGACGGTGCGCTGCTTCGCGGTGGACGGGCTGATGGTGGACACGGGCCTCTACGCCAAACGTAAGGCCATCCTGGACTTCGCCCGCGAGCACCGGGTCTCGCGCTGCCTGGTCACGCACCACCACGAGGATCACAGCAACAACGCCCGGCCGCTCCAGGCGGCGGGGATCCCCGTGCTCGCCACGCCAGAGACGGCGAGCATCGTTCGTCGCGGCTTCGGAACCCACCCCTACCAGTGGTTGGTGTGGGGCTTCGCGCGTCGAAGCAATTTCGAGCCCTTGCCGGATCACATCGAGAGCGACCACTACAAGCTGGAGGTGGTCTCCGCCCCCGGCCACTGCGACGACCAGATCGTGCTCTACGAGCGCAATCAGGGCTGGCTGTTCAGCGGCGACGCCTTCCTGGGCGAGCGCATCCGCTACTTCCGCCGGGACGAGCACTTCGACCGCACGCTGGAGACCACGCGCCGCCTCGCGCACCTGGACTTCGACCAGCTCTTCTGCGCGCACCGGCCGGTCGCCACGGGCGGGCGCGCGGCGATGGCGGCCAAGCTGCAGCACCTGGAGACGCTCGCCGGGGAGACGCGCCGCCTGCACGCCCAGGGCCTGCCCGAGCGCGAGATCGCCCGCCGCCTTCTGGGCAGGACGCCGCCGCTGGTGCGGCTGCTCACGCTCGGCGACGCGAGCGGAGAGAACCTGGTGCGCTCCATCCTGCGCGGTCCACGGCCGCGGCGCTGGTGAGGGCGCACCTGGGCGCGAGACAATAAGCTCCAGCCCGATGATCGATCGCCCGCTCCCAAGCCTGGCCCTGGTCACCGGCGGCGCCGGCTTCGTCGGCCATGGCGTCGTGCGCGCGCTCGCCGCGGCGGGGACGAGGGTGCGCGTGCTCGACCCGGCGCCGCCCCACCCTCGCTGGCCCGCGGGGGTGGAGCACAGCCGCGCGGGGCTGCCGGAGGGGCTCGCGATGGCCGCGCGCGGGGTGGAGCTGGTCTTCCACGTCGCGGGCGTCTGGGACGGGCGGCCGGGCGGCGAGGCGCGGATGTGGGCCTTGAACGTCGAGGGGACGCGGGCGGTCCTGGGCCTGGGGCTGCCGGTGGTCTACACCTCCTCCTCGATCACCTGCGGCTTCGGGGACGAGGCGCGGCCCGGCGAAGAGGAGGAGCCGAGCGAGGATCCCCGCCGGCCGATGCAGGGCACGCCGCGCGCCTATCGGGCGAGCAAGCTGGAGGCGGAGGCGCTGGTGGGCGCGGCGGGCGGGGTCATCGTCAACCCGGACTATGTGGTGGGGCCGGGCGACGTGGGCGGGGTGGTGACGCGCCCGCTGATGCAGGCGGCGCGGCTGCCGATCATCCCGGCGCCGCTGGGGGCCAAGTGCTTCGTCGGCGTGGACGACGTGGGGCTGGGCCACCTGCTGGCCTGGCGCCACGCGCGGCCCGGCCTGCGCCACCTGCTCGGGGCGGAGAACCGCCGCTACGCCGACGTGCTGGCCACCATCGCCCGCCTGCGC
This sequence comes from uncultured Enterobacterales bacterium, assembly GCA_964556105.1. Taxonomy (GTDB): domain Bacteria; phylum Myxococcota_A; class UBA796; order UBA796; family CAZKWG01; genus CAZKWG01. The sequence goes on from CAZKWG010000038.1 coordinate 20,204, forward strand.
GGCCACCCGCGGCCGGTGCTGCCCCTCCCGCGGCCGGTGGCGCCGCTGCTCGCGCGGGTGCCCGGCCTGGCGAACGTGGCCTTCGCCCTCGATCAGATGGGGCTGGTCCGCTGTCGGAGCGGGGCGCGGGCGCGGGCCGAGCTGGGCTGGCGGCCGCGGCCGGTGGACGACGCGCTGCTGGCGATGGTGCGCGAGGGCGGCTGAGCCGGCGCTCAGCTCGCCGCGCTCAGGCTGGGCATCGGCAGCATCCCCGGGATCGCCTCCACCCGCGCCAGCCAGGCGCGCACGGCGGGGAAGGGCTCCAGCGAGACGCCGCCCTCCGGCGCGCGGGCGATGTAGGCGTAGCAGGCCAGATCGGCCAGGGTCGGGTGCTCCGCGGCGAGGAAGTCCCGGCCGTCGAGGTGCCCCTCCAGGAAGCGCAGGAGGCGGTCGGCCAGGGCCTGCGCGCCCTCCAGGTCGCCCGGCCGGCTCCAGCGCAGCATCGCGCGGGCCTGAGCGGGGCCGAACTTGACCTCGCCCGCCGCGACCGCCAGCCAGCGCTGGACCCGAGCCGCGCCGAGGGGATCCTCGGGCAGCCAGCGGCCGGAGGGGTCGTAGCGCTTCGCCAGGTAGACCAGGATGGCGGCGGAGTCGGCCAGCACGACCTCGCCGTCGACCAGGGCCGGGATCTGTCCGAGGGCGTTAATCTTCAAGAATTCCGGCAACTTACGCGCGACGGCGTCCGTCTCGACGAGGCGGTAGGGCAGGCCGAGCAGCCGGAGCAGCGCCTCGACGCGGTGGGAGTGGCCGGACAGGCGGGCACCGTAGAGGACGATCTCGGCGGAGGGGGGAGCGGACATGGGGATCTCCGAAGGGAGCGCCTCTCTATCCCGTCGGCGACGGCGGACACCGGACAGAGATGTCGTGGTCTGGCGCGCTCCGCCGGGGGCAGCGGGTGGGGCGGGATCGGGAGAGCCGGCGCTCGAGTGCGTCTCTCCCGCGCCCTTGCTCGTTGAGCACGAAGCTTGCATGCTTGTACGGGCGGAGGTGCTCATGCGGTTCGGCTCTCTGGCGCGCGCGCTCGGTATGCTCGGTGTTCTTCTGTCCGGTACGGCCTTCGCCGCCGAGGGGAGTTGATCAGTGAGTTGCTTACGGAGGGTCGGTAGATCGCTTGAGGACACTCAGCTACACGCAGGC
>CAZKWG010000039.1:0-20755 GCA_964556105.1 uncultured Enterobacterales bacterium
TGAACCTTCATATGGGATTGGGACATCGACTAAACAGAGCGGCTCCTGGCGCGGGCATAGTCTCAGCCCTCCGGCATTCGGAGCGCGGGGCGGTCGTTTGCCGAAAAAATTCCTTTTCGCCACCTTGCCCATTCACCAGAATGCTTTATACTAGGCGGCCTTGCACTCCCCTGCCGGGATGGCGGAACTGGTAGACGCGCCAGACTCAAAATCTGGTAATCGAAAGATTGTGAGAGTTCGATTCTCTCTCCCGGCACCACTTTCTCCTCACTTCGAAACAAACCCGCGCACGCCCGACACCTTCGTCCACGAGATCGAGATCGGCGACATCGACGGCGACGGCAAGAAGGAGTTCTTCGCCACCCCCACCGGCCGCAACAGCAGCAAGGGCTCGCAGTCCGGCGCCTTCGTCATGTACAAGTGGGACGGCACGACCTACCAGCGCACCGTGGTCGAGCAGTACGGCGGCACCCACGCCAAGGAGATCCTCGTCGCGGACATCACAGGCGACGGCAAGGCCGAGATCTTCGCCGTGCTCGAGGCGGAGGCCAGCAAGGACAAGGGCGTGACCGAGCCCGTCGCCATCCGCCAGTACACCTGGAGCAAGAAGGGCGGCTTCGAGGGCAAGGACATCGCCAGCATCGAGGACCGCCAGACCCGCTTCCTCGTGCCCGCCGACCTCGATCAGGACGGCAAGATGGAGCTCATCGCCAGCGCGATGAAGAGCGGCATCTGGTGGCTGAAGGAGGAGGGCGGCGCCTGGACGTCGACGAACATCGACAAGAACTCGAGCGGCTTCGAGCACTCCACCTTCGTCACGGACCTGGACGGGGACGGCAAGCCGGAGATGTACGTGGCGGCCGATGACCAGGCCGAGCTCAAGCAGTACGTCTGGAACCCGGCGACGAAGGCCATCGAGGGCACGCTGATCGGCAAGCTCGCCCGCAGCACGTTCACCTGGAACCTCGCGGCGGGCAGCCTGTAGGCGCTCAGATCGGGATCGCGCTTCTCTGTTCGCGAGGGGCGCGATACTGTTCAGGAATGCACCTCGTCCTGCTCCTGGCGGCCTGCGCCGAGCCCGAGCCGCTCGCCGACACGTCGTCGCCGGGGGACACGGGGGCGCTCGCCACGACGCCGCTGCCGGATCCGAGCTGGGGCTCCGATGAGGTAAAAGCGAGGATTGACCTCGCCCTCTCGCTGGGCCTCCCCGACCCCGTGAGCCTGCTGGCCGCCTTCCAGGCGATGTGGGAGGGCGCCGACGACGCCTGTCCGCAGGTGCGCGGCGAGTACAGCATGTCGATGGCGGTCAGCTTCTGCGAGAGCGACGCCGGCTGGGTCTACTTCGGGGTCTCCACCTACGAGCCCGAGGACGACGGCGGCTTCTGGCTGCTGGGCGATGGCTCGATCACCGATGCGGAAGGCCAGGAATTCGTCTGCGCCGGCGAGATTGAGCTGGAGCGCGAGCAGGGCGAGGTGTCCAGCTGGGACTGGCGCCTGACCGGGACCTGGGGCTATCCCGGCGCGGAACTAGGTTGGCTAGTCCCGGTGCCCGGCCTGGCGCTGTGGGCGAGCGGTGACGGGACCAGCACGATCGTGGACGGCGCTTACGGGCGCGGGGACGTCGAGGTCTTCTTCTCGGCGTTGACCCAGACCCAGGGCTGCACGACCGGCGCGATCTCGCTGCGCGACCCGGGCGGGAGCTGGTACACGCTGACCCTGGACGGGAGCTGTGACGGCTGCGGCGCCATCACCTACGGCGGCGAGGCGCTGGGCGAGACCTGCGTGAACATCGAGGCGGCCATGACCAACCTCGCCGCGCGGATGGAGTAGGCGATGTGGTGGTGGCTCGCCTGCGCTCAGCCGACGGAGACGACCCCGGTCGATCCCGACGCCGTCCTGGTGCCGCTGGACGGGCCGCGCCTGCTGCGGCGGATGAGCCTGGACCTGCGCGGCACGCTCCCTTCGGTGGCGGAGCTGGACGCGGCGGAGATCGCCGACGAAGAGGGCCTCGACGCGCTGCGCGACGCCCTCCTGGAGGACCCCGCCTTCGAGGAGCGCGTGGTGCTGAAGCTGGCGGAGCGCTGGCACACCCGCGTGGACGAATTCCTGCTCAGCAACGCCGAATACCTCTCGGAGGGCGTCGGCGCTCCCGAGCAGATCTACGCCTGGGAGCGCGCCGTGGGCGAGGAGCCCCTGCGCCTCATGGCCTGGGTGGCGGCCAACGATCGGCCCTGGACCGAGATCGTCACCGCTGACTACACCGTGGCCAACGAGACCCTCGCCGCCGCCTGGCCCATCGACTACCCCGAGGACGGCGAGGGCTGGGAGGTCTCGACGTATACCGACGGGCGCCCCGCCGCGGGCGTGCTGGCCACCAACGGTCTGTGGTGGCGCTACTACTCCACCGTCTCCAACTACAACCGCGGGCGCGCCGCGGCGATCTCCCGCCTGCTGCTCTGCGAGGACTATCTGGCTCGCCCCGTGACCTTCGACAGCCAGGTCGCGCTGGTGGACGAGGCGGGGGTCGAGTCCGCCCTGCGCAGCAACCCCTACTGCCTGGGCTGCCACTCCTCGCTGGACCCGCTCGCCTCCGCCCTCTTCGGCTTCTGGGTCGCCAACGAGTACTCAGCGATCGAGATGGACACCTACCACCGCGAGCGCGAGCTGCTCGGGCAGTATCTTCTCGGGACCGAGGCCAGCTTCTTCGGGACGCCGGTGGCGGGCCTCGCGCAGCTCGGCGAGCAGATCGCCCAGGACCCCCGCTTCTCCCGCTGCGCCGCCGAGACCTTCGCCGAGGTGCTCTGGGGCCGCGCCGTCACCCAGGACGACTTCGACCGCGTCGAGCTGCTCCGCGACGCGTTTCTGGCCGGGGACGGCTCGATCAAGCCCCTGCTGCGCGCCGTCGTCGACACGCCCGTCTACCGGGCAGGCGCGCTCGAGGACGCGGCGACGGACGCCCAGCGCGCTGGCGAGAACACCACGCGCCTCATCGACGCCATCCTCTTCCGCTCGGTGATGGCGGATCTCAGCGGGTTCTCCTGGCAGTACGAGGGCTTTGACCAGCTCGACAACGACACCTACGGGTACCGGCTGCTGGGCGGCGGCGTGGACGGCTCCTACGTCACCGGCACGCAGCGCCTGCCCTCGATCACCTGGCTGCTGACCAACCAGCTCGTCGCCGAGGGCGCCGCCTCGCAGCTGGTCGAGGGCCTGGACACACCGGAGGCCGAGGGGCGGATCTTCACGGCCGTGAGCAGCGCGAACACCCCGGACGACGCCGCCTTTCAGGCCGAGCTCGCCCAGCTTCACTGGCGCCTCTTCGCCGTACGGGCGGACGACGGCTGGCTCGCCGAGATGAGCGCGATCTGGCGCGAGGTCGAGGCCACCGACGGCCCGGACGCGGCCTGGACGGTGGCGCTCGCCGCCATGCTGCAAGACCCGCTCTTCGTGACCTACTGAGGAGCGGACCCGATGAGACGCCTGAGCCGACGCCGCCTCTTTCAGCTCTCCCTGGGCTCGCTGCTCCTGCCGCGGCGCCTGCTGGCCTCGTCTGCCGGTGATCGCAAGTTCCTCTTCCTCTTCGCCGACGGCGGCTGGGATCCCACCTGGGGCTTCGCGCCCATGTACGACAGCGCGGGCATCGACAGCAACCCCGAGGGAGAGCCCGCCGCGGTGGGCGATCTGGACTACGTGGCCTGCCCCACCGCCCCCGCCATCGGCGAGTTCTTCGCGGCCTACGGTGACCGGACCTGCCTCGTGCGCGGCTTCGAGGTGCGCAGCATCGCCCACGAGCGCTGCCGGCGCCTGCTGATGACGGGGATGGGCGCGTCGAACGCCGATGACTGGCCGAGCCAGATCGCCGGGAACAGCGTGGGCTACCTGCTGCCCCACGTCGTCGTCTCCGGGCCCTCCTTCACGTCTGAGTACACGGCCTCCGTCGTGCGCATCGGCGCCTCCGGCCAGCTCTCTCGCCTGCTGGACGGCTCCGCCCTGACCGAGGCCGAGGGCGCGGGCGTGCCCCTCGGGGAGAGCGCCGCCAGCGTCGTCGCCCGCTACCGTCTCGCGCGGGCGGAGGCCTGGGCGAAGGCGGCGGGGAGCGGGCGGGCGCAGGCCGTGGGCGACGCGCTGGTGCAGACCAACGAGGATCTGGCGCAGCTCCGGGAGATCGACGATCTCGACCTCACCGAGGGGCTGGAGGACGGCGCCAACAGCTTCGCCTCGATGACCCCCGCGCTGACCTGCCTGGAGCGCGGCTACGCCCGCTCGGCCATCGTCGCCCACCGCGGCTACCTGGACTCCGGCTGGGACCACCACTCGGAGATCGAGCAGCAGGTGCCCAGCTTCGAGGTGCTGTTTGGCGACCTGAACAAGCTGATGGCCGAGCTGGACAGCCGCTCTGGCACCAACGGCGGCAGCCTGGCCGACGAGACCACCGTGGTCGTCTTCTCCGAGATGGGGCGCGCGCCCGGGATCAACGGCACAGGCGGCAAAGATCACTGGACATTCACATCGGCGATGTTCATCGGCGCGGGCGTGGCCGGCGGGCGCGTCGTCGGCGCCTACGACGACACCCTGCTGGGGCGCCGCGTCGATCTGACCAGCGGCGAGGTCACGGACAGCGGCACCCTGCTCGGGTCCGAGCACCTCGGCGCCACCATCCTCGCCCTGGCCGATCTGGACTCTGAAGTGGAGCCGATCAGCGCGGTGCTGGCGTGAAGTACCGGATCCTGGTGAGCGCGACGTTGGCGCTCTCGGGCTGTGATAGTGGTAAAATAGATACCTCTTTAGACTGCGCCGACGCGCCCGACGTCACCTGGGAGGGCTGGGGGCAGGGCTTCTTCTTGACCTACTGCGAGGCCTGTCACGGCGCCGCCACCACCGACCGCCACGGCGCGCCGGCCGATCAGGTCTTCGGCACCTGGGCCCAGGTCCTGGAGCGCGAGGAGGCCATCCGGCAGAGCGTGCTCATCGATGGATCCATGCCGCTCGGCGGCGGCGTCTACGAAGAGGACCTCTACCAGCTCGAGGTGCTGCTCACGTGCGCGGAGTGATCCTCCTCGCCCGCCGGACGGCGTGAGCCATGGGGTGGATCCTCGCCTGGGCGCAGCCCGCCGAGCCCGAGGTGGTCCAGCCGGACGACGCGCTGGTGCAGGCCAACGAGGATCTCTCGCGGATCCGCGCCATCGACGACGTCGATCTCGGCGCCGGCCTCGTGGGCGGGGTGGGGGCGCTCAGCCAGCCTGGCGGGCGTCCGCTGGTTCACCTCCAGAGACTCCACCTCCGGGGCGACGATCCAATGGCGCGGGAGCTCGAAGTTATGGTAGATCGCGACCTTTCGACGATGTCACCGCCGTGCAGCTCGTGCCAGCGCTCGCTGTCCGGGATGGCCCGGAGGTCCTCCCAGCTCCTCACCCCCCCCGCCCCTCAGGCCCCATCCCCGCGCCCCTGGAGCAGCGCGCGCACCCTGAGCCGCGCGTCGCGGCGGATCATCGCCTCGCGGGCGCGGCGCTCGTCCTCTGGATCGCCCCGCGGGTCCAGCGCAGGGACGGGCTTCGGCCGCCCGCGCTCGTCGAGCGCGACGAAGGTGAAGTAGGCGCTCGAGCAGCGGTGGCGCTCGCCGGTGGCAGAGTCCTCCGCCTCGACGCGGACGCCGACCTCCATCGAGCTGCGCCAGGCCTGGTTCACCTGGGCGCGGAAGACGACTATCATTCCTAGTTTAATCGGCAGCAGGAAGTGCAGGCTGTCCATCGAGACGGTGACCACCGGGCCGCGGCAGAAGCGGCGCGCGGCGACGGAGGCGCAGATGTCGGCCCAGGCGGCGATCTGACCGCCGAAGGCGGTGCCGTGGTTGTTCGTGTGCGGGGGCAGCACGATCTGGGTCATCTCGACGCGGGTGATGGCGGGCTCGACGGTGTTCATGCGGAACGGGATAACCCACCCCGACGCGGGCTACCTCGAGCACCGAGGCGCACGACCCACCATCAACGCCAGTTTCCTGATTCGAGGCTGGAGATGCCAGGGAGCGTGAATCGATGATGACAGAGATCGAGGGCGAGGGGTACCCTCTCATGGAGCGGGACCTTCGGAGGATGCCATGCCATGGACAACGAAGATGACGGTCCCTTTTCGCCGCGCGCTTCTCCTCGGCCTGGCCGCGTGCTCCGCCTCGGAGAAGGCGCCAGGAGAGACGGGCCAGGACCCTGATGCGGACGATTCTGGCCAGCCGTACATCTGGGATTCTCAGGGCCAATGCGTCAACTGGGAGCCGGAGCCCGAGCCGGATCTGGACAGCGACGGATACACGCCGTCCGAGGGGGACTGTGAGCCGGAAGACGCTGCGATTCATCCAGGGCAGGCAGAGGTTGTCGGGGATGGATTGGATGTGAACTGTGATGGACTGGATCGGGATGTTGAGCCGTTCAATGGGATTCAGTTGCTCCCCGACTACGGGTACTGGGCGGCGGGAGCCAGCTTGGACGTTGGGGACTTGGACGGGGACGAGTGGAAGGATCTCGTCATCGGCGCACCATCGGCCTATAGCGAGGCGCTTGGGCAGGTCTTCGCGATGCATGGCCCGATCGCCCTGGACGGGCCATTGACGGATGGGGTTTTGTTTTCCGGAGAGATTCCAGATGACACCTACGGTCAGGTGGGATGGTCCGTCGTCGTGCTCGGGGATATGGACGGCGACACGTTGGAGGACTTTGCGTACGGCATCCCCTTCGGCGATGGTCTCAGCGAATACTATGCTGGGCGCGTCTTCGTCATCGACGGTCCCGCGGACCTTGGGAATGAATTCGAGCTGCCTTCACGGGTCATCTATGGGTCTACGCAGTCTGCGGCGTTGGGATACGGCCTGAACGCCCCCGGGGATGTCGATGGCGACGGACTCGCAGATCTTCTCGTCGGAGCGTCGAATCTCGACTATGAAGCGGAAGAGGACGCCCCTGGCCGTACACACCTCTTCCTCGGCCCCATTGGCGCAAGTTGGACGGAGGAGGACGCCGCGCTCACGCTGATCGGCGCGTCGGATCAGGATCGGGCAGGCGAGTACCTCGCCTCGGACGACTTCAACGGGGATGGTCATCCGGACTTCCTCGTGGGTGGTTACTGGTCCGCCCCGCGAGGCCGCGCCTCTGGACAGGGCTGGCTCGTGTACGGTCCCATCTACGGGACGCGCCTGCTCGCGGACGTCGCACAAGCCACCTTCCTGGGCGAACACGAAGGCGACTACGCGGGGGTCCGAGGTCAGCTCGGGCGGCGACCTGAACGAGGACGGAAGCGCCGAGATCCTGTTGGGTGCCGTGCTGTACCACGAGAGCGCCGAACGCGAAGGCCGCGGCTATCTGCTCCACGGCCCCGTCAGCGGCGCCATCGGCTTGGAGTCCGCGGACGCGATGTTCACGGGCCTCGGCGCCTGGGACTGGACGGGCGCGCGGATGATCGGCGCAGGCGACACCGACGGGGACGGGCTCAGCGAGGTGCTGGTCTCGGCGCCTCAGCAGTACGAGTACAGCACCGGGCGCTTCGCGCGGGTGAGCCTGTTCGAGGGCCCCTTCTCCGGCGAGATCCAGCCCGAGTCGGCCGCGCGCATCTTCGTGAGCCCCTTCTATGCGGACTCCCTGGGCATGAGCCTGGCCGTCGGCCCCGACCTCACCGGAGATGGCGCACCCGACCTCGTCGCGGGCGCACCCTACGATGATCAAGGAGGCTACGCCGGCGGCCGCGTCACCATCCGCTCGGTCGCCGCGGAGCCCTGATCAGCCTCCACCCCCCTCATCTTCGCGGCGAGAGCGTGTCATGTCGACGCGGGTGATGGCGGGCTCGACGGTGTTCATGCGGAACGGGATAACCCACCCCGATGCAGCCCACCCCCGCACTCGGTGACCGCGGCCTCTTCCCCACGCTGGACGCGCGGGCCTACCTCAACCACTGCGGCGTCTCGCCCGCCTCCTCGGCGGTGCAGGCGGCCGCGCGCGCGGTCCTCGACGACTACGCCCGGCACGGCTCGGGCGCCTTCGTCCGCGGGATGGAGCAGCGCCGGCGCCTGAAGGCGAAGCTGGCCTCGCTGCTGGGCGCGCGGCCGGAGGACCTCGCCTATGTGGCCAGCACCAGCGCGGGCGTGACGGCCATCGCCATGTGCTTCCCCTGGGAGCCGGGTGACCAGATCATCGGCTTTCAGGGCGAGTTCCCGACCAACGTGACGCCCTGGCAGCGCGCGGCGGCCCTCTTCGGGCTGAGGCACACGCTGCTGCCGCTCGACGGCTTCGCCGACGGCTCCGGCGACGGGCTCGGCCGGCTGGAGGCGGCGCTGCGCGGCGGCGTGCGCCTGGTAGCCGTCAGCGCCGTGCAGTTCCAGAGCGGGCTTCGGATGCCGATCCTGGAGATGTCCCGCCTCTGCCGCGCGCACGGCGCCCAGCTCTTCGTCGACGCCATCCAGGCCGTCGGCGCGCTGCCGGTGGACGACTACGCCGGCGCGGTGGACTACCTGAGCTGCGGCAGCCACAAGTGGCTGATGGGTCTCGAGGGCGCCGCCTTCGTCTACGTCCACCCCGACCGCGCCGCCGCGCTGCGCCCGAACCTGGCCGGCTGGCTCTCCCACCAGGACGCCTGGACCTTCCTCTTCGAGGGTGAGGGTCATCTTCGATATGATCGTCCTCTGAGGTCGTCCGCGGACGTCTTCGAGGGCGGGGCGCAGAACACGCTCGGGCTGGCGGCGCTGGAGGCGGCGGTGGACCCCATCCTCGCGCTGACGCCCGCGGCCATCCACGCCCACGTCGGCGCCTACCTGGACGCGCTCGAAGCCGGGATGTGCGCCCGCGGTTTCGCGAGCCTGCGAGCCCAGGATCCCGCCCTGCGCTCGAACATCCTGAGCCTGCGGCCGCCGGCGGGCGTGGCGCTGGGCGCGCTGGTCTCGGGGCTGGGCGCCCGCGGGGTGGTCGCGGCCATGCCGGACGGGCGCCTGCGCTTCGGGCCCCACTGGCCGAACAGCCTGGACGAGGTCCCTCAGGTGCTGGACGCGCTCGACGACGGGCTGGGCGCGCTCGGGCGGAGGTGACCATGTTCGGGCTGCTGCTTCTGCCCGTGGCGAGCGCCACCTGGTCGATCATCGTCGTCGATCCCGAGACGCAGGAGGTCGGCATGGCCGGCGCCACCTGCGGCCCCTTCGTCTGGGGAATCGCCGGGCTGGCTCCGGGGCACGGGGTGGTCGCCGCGCAGTACGACACCTGGGTGAGGGGTCGAGAGGACGCCGTCCTGCTGCTGACCGAGGGCGCGAGCCCCGCCGACGCGCTACAAGCCACACTGGATTCGGACAGGTCGCCTGAGTTCCGGCAGTGGGCGATGATCAGCCTGGAGGGCGCCCCCGCCGGCTACACCGGCGCCGAGGTCGAGCAGCCCGCGGCCATCGTCGCCGGCGACGTCTGGTCGGTGCAAGGCAACACCCTGGCCAGCGAGGCGGTGGTGACGGCGACGGCGGAGGCCTGGCTGGCCAGCGAGGGCGCGCTGGCCGACCGCCTGGTGGCGGCGATGGTCGCGGGCGCCGATCTTGGCGGGGACCACCGCTGCGATCCCGCCGCCGCCGCGAAGAGCGCCTTCGTCTACGTCGCCGGCCCCGAGGACCGGGCCTCGGAGCCCGCCGTCGAGCTGAGGGCCTCGGGCAGGGGCGCGGTCGGTGAGCTGGCGGAGCGCTACGCGGAGGGGGAGCGGAGCTGCGCGACGGGAGGCCGCGCCAGCCTGGGCGCCCTGATCCTGGCGATCCTGGCAGCGGGGGCTCGGGGCGGTCTGCGCCCCGGCGGCGGGCGGCGGGCGCGGCGGGCGGCGGGCTCGATCTGCTCGTAACTGCCGATCAGATCGAGGGTGTGCTTCCAACGTGCTCTTCTCGCGAGCCGGCTTCGCGTATAGGTTGATCTCGGGGAGGGCGGCCGCTCGCCTCCCGGGAGATCTCCGATGTCCACGCCGCGCCTGCGCCTCGCGCTCGCTCTGTCCCTGCTCCTCGGTCTCCCCGCCCTCGCGGCGGACGCCCGCGTCGGGCTGCTGCCCTGGGCAGAGCTCGACCTCATCCCCGCCGCCCCCGAGGCCCCCGCCGTGGGGCCTGACCTCCTGGCCGCCGGACCCGATGGCCAGCTCGCGCTCTGGAACCCCGCCGAGGCCCTGCTTCACGTCTACCCCAGCGTAGACGCGGCCCTGGCTGGCGACCCCGGGAGCACGTTTGCGCTGGCCGCTGCCGAGGACCTCGCCTGGACCGGCGTGGGGTTGCTCGTGCTGGACGGCCGGCGCATCTCCTTGTACGCCGCCTCCGGCCAGCGCCTGAGCGAGCGCGAGCTGCCCGGCCTCGTGCCGACCGGCGTGCGGCTGGTGGTCGAGGACGCCGCCATCTACGGGGCCGACGTCTTCGGGAACCGCCACCCCGTCGCCACCCTCGCTGGCGCCGTCCTCCGCGCGCCGAAGAGCCAGGCCCTGCTCCCGCCCGCCGCCGCCGTGCGCTGGGACGAGCCCGCCCGCACGCTGCGCGTCGGGATGACCGCCGTGAAGATGCCGGACGCGATGAAGGCCGGCGGGCGCGTGCTCCTGGGCGGCGGTCAACGCTGGCTGGTGGTGGACGCGGTGGTGGGCGACTCCCCCCTCCAGGTCGAGCGTCAGGTCATCTCGCTGGACACGGGCGCGCGGGTCTCGCTGCCGGTCTCAGGCCGCCTGTACGCGCCCACCGCCGACGTCGCCGTGGACGGCCGCGGGGCCCTGGTCTGGATGGCGCCCCAGGCAGAGGGCCTGCGCCTGGGCGAGGTGCTGCCATGATCGCGCTCCTGCTCGGCCTTCCGGCGCTGATTGGCCGCCCTGCATGGGCCGTCACCCGCGAGGCGGCCCTGGACAACGCCGCCGCCTACGCCATCCACACCTGGACCTCCACCTCGGCGAACATGAGCGCCGACTGCAGCTCGGACTACGAGAGCGACTACGACCCAGGGACGTACAGCGGCCTGCCCTACGACTGGGGCGGATACGTCACGTTGGCCGAGTTCGACGAGCAGATCGCCGACGGCTACGGGGCCGGATCCCACTCCTGGCACGGGGTGCTGTCGTGTACGACGGGCGTCGACTGCTCGGGCTACGTCTCGATGGTCTGGGAGACCGGCCACTACGCCACCTCGACCTTCAGCGCGGTCACGACCGAGATCTCCACCGCCAGCATCGCCCGAGCCGACGCCTACAATGACGCCGGCAGCCACATCGTCCTCTACGCCTACGAGACGGACGCTGGCGTGCCCGTCTTCTACGAGGCGGCCGGCGGGCCGTCGAAGGTGCGGCTGAACAGCAGCTCCGGCTGGTCCTACCTGGACGGCTACCAGGCGATCCGCTTCGACGACATCACCGACGGCTCGGACAGCGGCACCGAGGGCAAGCCCATCGAGATCACCGCCTTCCCCTACACCGACTACCGCTGGACCGCCGGGGCGGCCTCGGACGTCATCGACGCCTACGCCTGCGCGCCGGACACCGACGAGAGCGGGCCGGAGATGCTCTACCGCTTCGAGACCAGCACGGGCGGCCTCCTGCAGGCGGTGGTCAGCGACGACTCCGGCGTAGACGTGGACATCCACGTGCTCAGCGGCCCGGACGGCGACGCCTGCCTGGACCGCGACGACACGCAGGTAGAAGTGGAGGTGGATGCGGGGGAGGTCTGGCTGGCGCTCGACACCTATGTGTCGGATGGCGATGAGTTCCCGGGACCCTACATCCTGACCGTCACCTTCGACGGCGAGCTCGGCTCGGCGGGCGAAGGCGAAGGCGAGGGCGAAGGCGAGGGCGAGGGCGAGGGCGAGGGTGAAGGCGAGGGCGAGCCGAACAGCGGCGAGGGCGAGGGCGAGGGCGAGCCCAGCTCACCCGGCAACGGCGCCAGCCCGCCGGGCACGCGGCACCTGCTCACCCCGCTGGACGAGCAACCCGGGGCCTGCGCGACGGCGGGCGGCGGCGTTGGCGTCTGGGGGGCGCTCTTCGCGCTCGTGCTGGCGGCGGGGCGTCGGCGCTCGGGAGCGTGAGCATCCTCGCGCTGGCTCCGACCGTGTCCCTCTGGAGCTCTGCTCGCCGCTCCTGGCTCATCGCCTGTCTGTGCGCGCTCGCGTCATTGGCCAGCCCTGTGCTGGCGGCCGCCACGGTCGCGCTCCCGTCCGGCGAGGCGCCCGCGCCCTGGGGGCCGGCGCTGAGGGGCTCTGGCCTGCAGCTCGCGTCCTCTGGGGAGGCGGATCTGGTGCTGATCGCGTCGGGCGATCACTGGGTAGTACGCACGCCCGACGGCCTCGCCGCGACCGTCCGCGCGCCGCGCACGCCCGAGGAGCGCGCTGACCTCGCCGTGCTGCTCTCCAGCCTCGTCGAGCCGGCCGAGGCGCTGGATTGGGACCTGGTCGGATCGCCGCGACGGCCGCCCCCCGCGCCTGTACGCCCCCCTGTCCGGTCGCCCGCGCCTCCGAGCGGACTTGCAACACCCTCCATCAATCATCTCAAAGAGAATGAAATCTCAAAGGCGAGAATATTTGAGCTTGAACAGACCGACCCCAGCGAGGCCGCCCCGGCGCCGAGCGACCTCATGCCGACGCTGGCCCTGAGCCAGATCCCCCTCTCCTTCCCCGAGCCCCTGCGCCCGCCGCGCGTGGCCGATCCGCTCTACCTCTGGCTGGAGGCCGGCGCTCAGGTCAGCGCGCGCGCCGAGCTGAGCCCGAGCGGAGGCTCTCAGGTGAGCGTAGGCCTGGGGCGCGGCGCCTGGCGAGCGGGCCTGCGCCTCTACGACGAAGGGGAGGCCGATCTCGTCGCGCTGGGCGAGGGCCGTCGCGTGCGCGGCGCCAGCGGGCAGGCGGGGCTCTGGTGGTCGCCGCGCGTGCCGGTCGTCCTGGGGACGGGCGGGGCGGTGAGCCGGCGGGTCTATTCCCAGGGCGCCGACGATCTGCAGGTCGTGCGCACGCCGTCGCTCTGGGCAGAGACGCGCGCGGAGCCCGCGCTGGGGCCGGGGCTCCGGCTGGCTGTCGGCCTGCGCGCCGCTCGCGAGATCCGCCTCACCGAGCTGTGGGTGGGGCAGGCCCAGGAGGGGGAGCTGGGTCCCTGGGCGCTCAGCGGGGCGCTGAGCCTGGTTGGCAGCCGGAGCATCGGCAGAGGTACCTCGGTCGGAGAGGGCGATCAGAATTCGGCGATGCGGCCACGCCAGGAGTGATGCACAGCCTCGAACGCGACCGTCGCCCAATCTCCCTGGAGGCCCGAGCCACCCTTCGCGCGGTAGAGCGCTGGCTCGAGCCCGAGCGCGGCTTGAGGGAGCTCTGCGCGCGCGCCGACGCCCTCGCTGGGGAGGCGTCCTCCGAGAGCGGGGGACCGAGCCCCGCCCTCGAGCTGCGGGTGGCCCGAGATCTGGCCAGCGAGGCCCTGGTCGATGCCGCCCTGCGCGGGGATCCGCAGGCTCTGGAGCGGCTGATCGAGCTCTGGCGACGCGACGTGCTGCGCTGGTGCCGGCTGCTCTGCCGCCCGGGGGTCTACCCCGAGGACGCGGCGGCGGATGTCGGGGAGGTGGTGCTGACGGACCTGCGCCGCATCAGCGATCCTCGCCGCTTCCGCGCCTGGCTCTGGTCGGTGACCTGGCGCACCGTGCGCGGACACCATCGGCGCGCCTTCCTGCGTCGCTGGATCCCAGGCCTCATGCCCGAGCGCCCCGACCCGCGTGGAGACGTGGGCCAGGGCTACGAGCGACAGGAGCGCGCCGAGCGCGTGCGCGCGGTGCTGTCCAGCCTGAGCGCGGAGCACCAGGAGCTGCTCTGGCTCTGTTATGCCGAGGGGCTCACGCGGGCCGAGCTGGCCGACCACCTTCAGATGCCGGCAGGGACCCTGAATCGGAAGCTGAGCCGCGCGCGCGCGGCCTTCGAGCTGGCCGCCACCACGGCAGGGCTGGCGCCTGAGTCCGCGGGAGGAGAACGATGAGCTCATGGCGCTTCGAGGAAGATTTTCGTGCGCTCTACGACGAGCTGGACCCCGATGATCGGGCGCTGGCGCGGACGCGGCCGAGCCGCTCACCGAGGGGCCGGGGCTGGGGTCGGGCGCTGGCGGCGGCGCTGGTCGTCGCGCTGGTCCTCGGGTTGGCACTGTTCGGGGTGCGCGCGTCTCGACCGCTGAACCTCGCCCTCGTCGCCCCCGAGTGGCGAGAGCGCGCCCTCGGCCAGGAGATCGCGCTCCGGTTCCGCGGGCGAGGGCTCGCCCAGGGCGCGCCGGAAGCGCTCACGATCACCTGGGAGGAGGGGACCATCTCCCTCGACGTCACGCCCGATCGTGGCCTTCACCTCAGGGTTCAGACCCCGGAGGCTGAGGTGACCGTCGTGGGGACCCGCTTCGACGTGACCCGCGATGGGCTGGGCACGGAGGTGATCGTGCAGGAAGGTCGGGTCTCGGCGCTCTGCTCTGATGGGACGGCTCGCTTCCTCACCGCGGGCGGTCGGCTCCGCTGTCCGCGCAGCGCCGCGGCGGCGCTGGGGTGCGCTCGCGCGCTCATCCTGCAAGGGGCCGCCGCCGAGGAGCGCCTGGAGATGGTGCAGCGTGGGCTCTCCCGACCCGACGTCGAGGAGGCCGTCCGTGATGAGCTGGTCCTCCTTCAGGTCCAGACGCTCGACGAGCTCGGGCGGGTCCGCGAGGCCCTGGAGCGCGCGGAGCTGGCGCTGGCCTCTGGCTCGCCCCCACGCTGGAAGGCCCTGACCTCCATCGCGGCGCGGCTGCGCGTGAGCAGCGGAGACTGCCCTGGCGCGCTCCTGCACCTGGAGCGCCTGGCCGCTGAGGAGGATCCCGTGGCGCTGGTGCTGTTGGCCGACTGCGTGCAGGAGCTTGACCCGGAGCGCGCGCGTGGGGCGCTGCGGCGCGTCCTGGACCTGCCCCTGCCTGAGGACCGACGCGCGTCCGTGAGCCGCCGTCTGGAGGCGCTGGGCGGGGATGCGGAGCGCCCACCAGTCCGGTGATCAGCCTCGTGGGCTCCTCGCCACAGTCATGGTCAGGAGGTGTTCATGAACAGACGATTCTTCCAACTGACCGGCGTGCTCCTCTGTGCTTGCGGCCCAACCAAGGTCGAGTTCCCCGGCGACTGTAGCGAGCAGCCATGGTTCGCCGACCGGGATGGCGACGGCTTCGGCGATCCCACGAGCCCCTTGGACGCCTGCGAGGACGCGGACGGCGTAGCACAGTCAGGCGACTGCGACGACACGGATCCGGCCGTGACGAACTGTCGATGGTCGGGGGACGTCTCCCTGGCGGAGGCTGCCGACGCCGTGCTGGTCGGCGAGGAGGCGAACGACTTTGCCGCCTCGCTGGTCGCCCACGCCGGAGACATCAACGGGGATGGCCAGGGGGACGCGCTGGTCTCGACGGTCCACACGGACGACGGTGGCGGAGGTGTCTACCTGGCCCTGGGGCCCCTCTCCGGCGAGCGCGATCTGAGCACCGCAGACGCTGTGGTCCGACAGCAGGACGACAGCGCCTACGACAACAACATCTCGCAGATGGGGGCGCTCGGGGACCTGGACGGCGACGGCTACGATGACGTGGTCGCATCCGACACGAGCGTGACCGACGGAGACTGGGGGGACCGCGCCGTCTGGGTACACGAAGGCCCCCTGGTCGGAGAGGTGGATCTGGAGGACGCCGCGCTCATGATTCACGGCACCGAGGACCAGTACGCCATAGGGTACGCGCCCTCCGGTGCCGCGGACCTGGACGGGGACGGCGCCTTGGATCTGGTGGTCCCCTCCTACACCACGCTGGGGGACCAGGTGTGGGCCGGGGCCCTCCTCTTCTTGGACCCCGCGTCGGGTACGCTCGACGCGGACGAGGCGGAGCTCGGCGTCCTGTCCAACGAGCTCACCTACCTTCAAGAGGGGGGGATGGGGACCTTCCCCGGCGGCATGGCGTTGGGCGACCTGGACGGAGACGGGACGGCTGATCTGGCCCTTGGAGCGCCTGATCTGGACGCAGGAGAGCTGCCGGTGGCCGGCGCCGTCCTCACCTGGTCAGGGCCGCTCACGCATGAGCTGGGGCCCGAAGACGCCGACGGCCTCGTGAGCTCCACCTATTCCAGCTCCCAACTTGGCAATGACCTGGTCGCCGCTGGGGACGTGGACGGAGATGGTCGCGAGGATCTGCTCGCGACCGCTCCCTATGCCGGCACCAGCGTATACGACCGCGGCGTGGCCTTTCTCTTCCTGGGCCCGATCACGGGAGCGCTGAGCACGGACGACGCCGCGGCGATGATCCATGCGACCGAGGACACGATTCTTCATCTCGCGCCCCTCAGCGCGTCCGACCTCGACCTGGACGGGCAGGTCGATCTCGCCATCGCCTTCGGGGGCGGGGCGACGAGCCGAGGAGATATGCGTCTGATCTATGGCCCGCTCTCGGGCGCCGTCTCTGCGGACGCCTCGGAGGTCGACGCCATCTTCGAGGGGAGCGGCCCCATCGTCAGCGGGGTCGCGGACGTCTCGGCGGGCGGCGATCTGAACGGCGACGTCTGGCCCGACCTGCTGGTCGGCCTCTCTGCGGAGTATGGCGGGACCAGCGTCGAGCGCATGGCGGGCCGGGCCTTCCTGCTCTCCGGCGGACCTTGAGCGGCCTGGCCGCTCGCCGGATCCGTGCCAGGGGAGCCGTCCCGAACGGAGGCGCGTTAGGCTGCCTCCGCTCAACGTCCACCCTGGAGATCCCATGCCCACCCTCAAGCTGACCTACTTTGACTCCCCCGGCCGCGCCGAGCCCCTCCGCGTCGCGATGCACATGGGCAACCTGGCCTTCGAGGACAAGCGGCTCAACTTCCAGAGCTTCGCCGTGGCCAAGGCGCGCGGCGAGTACCCGCTCGGCTCGGTGCCGGTGCTGGAGATCGACGGCGTGCCCTTCGTGCAGACCGCGGCGCTGCTGCGCTACGTGGCGCGCATCGGCGACGCCTCCCTCTACCCGACCGATCCGGCCGCCGCCCTGGCCGTGGACAGCGCGCTGGACTCGCTGAACGACACGCTGTCCAACGCGATGCTGCCGAGCCTCTTCGAGCGCGACCCCGTCCGCAAGCTGGCCATGCGCGCCGAGCTGGCGGCCGGCCCGCTGGCGCGGGTGTTCTCCTACGTCGAGTCGCTCATCGAGCGCTCCGGCGGCCCCTACATCGCCGGCGCGACCATGTCGATCGCCGACATCGCCGCGGCGCAGCAGATCCTCTCGATCCGCAGCGGCCGGCTGGACGGCCTCACGGAGACCCTGCTCGAGGCTTACCCGCGCCTGAGCGCGCTGACCGACGCCTACAGCGCCGATCCGCGCATCGTGGCGTACAACGCCCGTTAGTCTGCGTCTGCTACCTGCCCTGGCTGGACGTCGCCGAAGGGCGCACGTTAGGCCAGGGGCCGCGCGGCGCCCCGACCCTGCCGCCCGGAGCCAGGCATGTCTACGGATGACGAGAAGCAGGAGCAGCAGTCCAAACGTTACGAGATGCTGTCCGGCCTGACGCTGGCGGTGCTGGCGGCCGTGCTGGCCATCACGGACCTGGGTGGCGGGAAGTTCGGCGACGACGAGATCATCGGCACCAACGAGAAGAGCTCGGCCTACGCCTGGTATCAGTCGAAGAGCACCAAGCAGACGGTGCTGGAGCAGCAGCAGCTCCTGTTGCAGGCGCTGGACACAGCGGGCTCCATCTCGCCTGAGGCGAGGCCGGCGGTGACGGCCCAGCTCGCGGAGCTGGACACCGAGATCAACCGCTACAAGGCGGAGAAGAAAGAGATCCTCGAGGGCAGCGCCGCCGTCGGACCCTCTGGCCAGGTGCTGGAGAAGGACGGCAAGCTGGGCGAGATCGTCGGCGCCAAGGAGTGGGAGGCGAAGCTCGCCGTGCTGGGCGAGGCGGGCGACGTCTTCGACCTCTCCACGCTGTTCCTGCAGCTCTGCCTGGTGCTGGGCGCCGTCGGGCTGGTGCTCCAGGCTCCCACGATGCGCTGGCTCTTCTACGGGGCGATGGTCCTCTGCGGCGCGATCGGGGCCTTCTACAGCGTCCAGGCGTTCGGGATCGTCGGGGGGCTGTAGGGGGTCAGGGCGTCGTGTCCTGCTGCCCCACCCCCACCATCACGCGCAGCCCCGGCGCGCCGACCCCGGGCAGCAGGCCCAGTCCGGCGCCGACGCGGAGGATCTGTCCTTGCGCGCGCTGGCGCCGATAGCCGACGAGGGCCTCAAGCGGGGTGGACTGGTCATAGCCGTGGGTGTCGAGGGCGCCGGCGAGCTCCAGCGAGAGGTGGCTGTCCTGGCCGAGCCGCCGCTCCAGCGCGGCGCGGGCGAGGATCTGGCGGGAGAGGCTCGGCTGGTCCGCGTCGTCGTAGAGGAGCAGGTCCACGGCAGGCTGGCCGCGGATCCCGGCGTTCAGCGCCAGCCGCCACGCGCCCGCCCGACCGTCCAGGATGGCGATCGCGCTGTAGCTGGGGCCGCCGGAGCCCAGCCAGAGCGCCTCGCCGCCCAGCGGAATCCCCAGCTCGGCGGCGGCGGCGACGGCCAGCCTGCGCCCGGACCAGGGGGAGAGCGTGAGGCCCAGGGCGGGATCCCCCGCGGCGACGGCGGGCTGGTCCAGGCCCTCGGCGCGGAGCAGCGCTCCCAGCGGGACCCGCCCCGTGAGCCGCGCCGGCCCCAGGCGCAGGCCCGCCGAGGCGTGCAGGGTGAGCACGTCCTCTACAAGCACGAGTGGATCTTCCGGCCCGTAGGCCAGCAGCGCGTGGTGGGCCAGGGTGGCGTCCAGCCGCGCCTCCCAGGTCTCGGGCAGGGTGGCGCCGTCCACCGCCAGCAGGCCGTCCGCGTCGGTGGGCGGGCGCAGCGCGTCGGCGAGGAATAGGCCGTCCACCTCCGCGGCGAGGGCGGCGCCGAGCAGCAGCGCGATCATGGCCCCACCCCGGGCGGCACGGCGAGGCGGCGGGCCTCGCTGGGCAGGCCCTCGAAGCCGAAGCGGTCCAGGGGCGAGACGCGCCACCAGTAGCCGTCCACGCGGAAGGGCAGAAAGAGGAAGTCCGGCTGCCACTCCGGGAAGGGGACGTCCTCCTGGTGGACGACCTCGGCGAAGTCCGGGCTGGTGGCGATCTGCACGCGGTAGCCCAGCGCGCGCGGCACGCTCGCCCAGCGGAAGTCCGGCCAGGTCAGCGGCGCGCCGGCCTCGGGCAGAAAGAGCGCTCCCCCCGAGAGCAGCCCGCGGGGAGCCTCGGGCGCCTGGCCGGTCTTCACCCGCGTGCCCTGCTTCGCCTCCAGGGTGACCTCCTTGCCCGCCCCCATGACGGAGATCGGCGCCGAGAGCGCCTCCGCCCGCGTCGCGCCCGGCTCGAGGGTGACCCGGAAGCCGCCCGCGTCGCCGGTCGCCAGGCCCGACGGCGTGCCGACGATCACGTCGCCGGGCGCCGCGG
The DNA here is from genome assembly GCA_964556105.1 of uncultured Enterobacterales bacterium. Classification (GTDB taxonomy): domain Bacteria; phylum Myxococcota_A; class UBA796; order UBA796; family CAZKWG01; genus CAZKWG01. Next base: position 19,413 of record CAZKWG010000039.1, read on the forward strand.
GCGTGCCCTGAACGGCGACGGCGCCCTCGGTGACGTTGACCAGCGAGCTGCGGTGGCCCGGACGCGCGGCGGCGCCGTCCACGGTCAGGCAGGTGCTGGGGAGCAGGGTGATGTCGTCGTGGGCGTAGCCCGTGAGGTCCTGCGCCAGCCGCAGAGAGGCGAAGCTCTCGGCGTCGGTGCAGACCTGCGATCCCAGCGGGAGCACAAGCTGTACTTGTAGCGGGACGGGCTTCGCCCCCGGCAGCGTGACGGTCCCGCTGCCGCGCACCGCCAGCACCAGGCCCTGCTGCCCGGTCGTGCCGGTGGCGTGAGGCGGCAGGTCCAGCACGGTGCCGACGGCGGGCTGGGCGCTCGCCTCCAGGCGGTTCAGCGCGCGAATCTCGGCCGCCGCCGCCGGATCTCCGAGGCGGGTGGCGATGGACTCCACCGTGTCGCCCGGCCGCACCACCCAGTGCTCGGCGGCCAGCGCGAGCTGGGTGAGGGCGAGGAGCAGGCCGTGCAGCGCGATCATGGCGTTCGCTCCGGCGGGACGGCCAGCACGTTGCAGGCCCGCTGCGTCGCCGGGTCCTTGTTCGGGTCGGCCGGCGGCGGGTCGAGGTAGGCGATGCGGTCGGCCGGCACGCCCGCGGCCAGCAGCGCGTGCCCGACGTTCTGTCCTCGCTCGCGCGCCAGCCGGTTGTTGACGTTCAACGAGCCCTCATAAGAGTAGGCCCCCTGCAGCACGAAGGACCAGCCGGCGGCGTTTCGGGCCATGCTCTGGATGCGGGCGAGGTTGGCCGCGGAGAGCGCGCTCTCGCCCTGCGGGAAGAGGATCTGCGTGGGGGGAGGCGGCTTCACGCGGATCCAGACGGCGTAGCCGTTGGCCAGGGCGGCCTTGTACTCCTGGCGCTCGCCGCCGGCGAGGACCTCCACCGTCACGCGGCCCTCGGGGGCGTTCATCAGGGCGAGCCCGCTCGTGTCCACGGGCAGCGCCTGGCCGCCCACGCGCACGCTGTCGCCGGGGTGGGCCAGGACCAGCAACGATCCCCGGTTCTCGGCGACCTCGAGCTGGACCTTCTGCTCGCCCTCGTGGTGGACGTGCGCGGGCACGTAGCCGTCGGCGATCAGCTCCAGCGTGGCCTCGGGCGAGAGGGGCTCGTCCAGGCTGGCCAGCAGCAGCTCGGCCTGGCTTGCGGGCACCCAGGCGCAGATGGGGTGCGGCACCCAGACGCGGGCCTCCTCGGGCAGCAGATCCAGCTCCAGTGGAATCCGCTCCCGGGGCGGGGCGGGCGGCGGGGGCGGCGGGGCCACGACCACGGGCGCCGCCTCGGGTCGGGCGGGCGGGACGAGGATGGCCAGGGCGA